>QHZK01000177.1 GCA_003224635.1 Acidobacteriota bacterium
CAATCGAACGGCCGAGCGAGGTCTTGCCGACTCCTGGCGGCCCCACGAAGCAGAGGATCGACCCCTTCGGCGTCTTCACCAGTTGACGCACGGCCAGGAACTCCAGGATGCGTTCCTTGATCTTCTCCAGGCCGTAGTGGTCTGCTTCGAGGGTTTGCTCGGCGCGCCGGATGTCCCGAATCTCTCGCGACTTGGCCTTCCAAGGCACGGCGAGAAGCCAGTCGAGGTAGTTGCGTGACACGGTGGATTCCGCCGACATCGGGGGCATCATCTCGAGGCGCCGCAGTTCCGCCCCGGCCTTCTCGTAGGCGTCCTTGGTCATGCCGGCGGATTCGATTTTCTTTTTCAGCTCATCGATCTCGCTCTTCTCGTTGCGACCCAGTTCCTTCTGGATGGCCTTGATCTTTTCATTCAGGTAATACTCGCGCTGGGCGCGCTCCATTTGCCGCTTGACGCGTCCCTGGATAGTGCGATCCACGTTGAGCTTTTCGATCTCGACGTCGAGGATGTCAGCCAGCCGCGTCAGCCGGTCTACGGGCTCGAAGATCTCGAGCAACTCTTGCTTCTCTTCAAGGCTGATGTTCAAGTTGGCGGCCACGGTGTCGGTGAACTTACCGACTTCATCCACCTTCACGGCCGCGATCATCGTCTCGTAGTTGAGATTCTGCGACAGCTTCACGTACTGCTCGAAGAGCGTCGTGACCCGCTGCACGAGCTGCTCCAGGCTGGGGGTGCTGACGGGGCGATGGGTCGCAGTCTTCACCGCCACCCGAAAATAACCTTCGTCGCTCGAGACTTTCAGAACCTTGCCGCGCTCCACCCCCTCGACCAGCACCTTGATGTTGCCGTCGGGCAGCTTGAGACTCTGAATGATGCTCGAAACGGTCCCCACCGCGTAAATCTCGTTCGGCTTGGGTTCGTCCACCGAAGCATCGTGCTGGGCAGCGAGGAAAATCTTCTTGTCGCCTGCCAGGGCCTCTTCCAGGGCGCGGATGGAGCTCTCGCGCCCCACCACGAAAGGTGTCATCATGTACGGAAAAATCACCACGTCCCGAATGGGCATCATCGGGAGGGTGCGGGTTTCGCCTTTTTCATGGCCTGAGAACATCGAAAATTTCGCCAACCTGCCTTTTGGATGAAGCTTGGAACCAGACCGCTGCTTGCTAAGATGCCGCCGCCCCCCAAAAAGGTTTTGCGGCAGGACCGGGCGACTCCGGAGCCGGACTTCCGGCGCTACCCTGCCTTTTCGAGGAGTGTGGCGTTGAAACTGATTTCATGATTCTTGACCATCTCCTCGGTCACGGCAAACTCGCGCAGCTTGCGCTGGCCGGGAAGGTGGTACATCAAGTCGAGCATCAGCTCTTCCAGGATCATGCGCAGTCCGCGCGCGCCCAGCTTCCGCTCGAGGGCCTGGTGCGCGATGGCTTCGAGCGCGCCGTCCGTGAATCGCAGCCTCACGTTTTCGAACTCAAACAGCCGCTGGTATTGGCGCACCAGCGAGTTCTTCGGCCGGGTGAGGATTTCGACCAGCGCCGCTGAGTCAAGGTCGTTGAGCACGCCCACCACGGGCAGCCGGCCCACAAACTCGGGGATCAGCCCGTACTTGATGAGATCTATCGGCTGAATCTGCTCGAGGATTTCCATGTTTCTCTTGCCGGAACCTGCGGGAACGGGCGGCTCATCATCGGTGCGGAATCCCATCGACCGGTGACCGACCCGGCGCTCGATGACCTTTTCCAGGCCCACAAAGGCTCCCCCGCAGAGGAAGAGGATGTTGGTCGTGTCCACAGGAGTGAATTCCTGGTGCGGATGTTTTCTCCCTCCCTGCGGCGGAACGTTGGCGACGGTACCTTCCAGAATCTTGAGCAGCGCCTGTTGGACGCCCTCGCCGGAGACGTCCCGAGTGATGGACGGGTTTTCGTCCTTCTTCGAAATCTTGTCGATCTCGTCGATATAGATAATGCCTTGCTGGGCGCGCTGCACGTCGCACTGGGCGTTCTGCAGCAGCTTCAGGATGATGTTTTCCACGTCTTCGCCCACGTACCCCGCTTCGGTAAGGGTGGTGGCGTCGACGATGGCAAAGGGCACGTCGAGTTGCCGCGCCAGGGTCTGGGCAAGCAGCGTCTTGCCGGTGCCGGTCGGCCCGATCAACAGGATATTCGACTTGGTCAGCTCGACGTCGCTGCGCGTCCGGGTGAGCAGGATGCGCTTGTAGTGGTTGTACACGGCCACGGCCAGCTTCTTCTTGGTCTTCTCCTGCCCGATCACGTACTGGTCGAGGAAGGCCTTGATCTCGACCGGCCGGGCGAGCTTCGTCTGCGTGGCGGCGAGCCGCTCGGGATGGTCTTCTTCCAGAATCTGATTGCAGACCGCCACGCACTCGTCGCAGATGTAAGCGCGCGGATGCTCGCCGGGCGAGGAGATCAGCTTGCCCACCGCGTCCTGGGCCTTCTGGCAGAACGAACAGCGTAGCGTTTCCTCGATACCCCCAGTGCGCTTCACCGGCTTCTCCCTCCAACAATACTGTCAATACCGTCGCGTACGCCCTCGGGCCTGGAACGAGTTGCGTCTTCTGCGTCCCCTGCCAGAACCAGAATATGGCGACACATCGCGAGGCAGTCGTAACAGATGTACGCGCGCCTATCGGGCGAGGCGATCAGCTTCTGCATCAGCTCTTGCACCGCCTCTTTGGCCTTCCCGCAGAAAGAGCAGGACGGTCCCGCCGGGTGTTTGCGCCGGTACCAAGCGAACAACCCGCGCAGGGAGCCCCTAGGGTCCGCCTCTGAACTGGTGACTTCATCGGTGCGTACCCGATCACCGTGTTCTTCCAAAGTTTCGCAGACCCCCACGCACTCGTGGCAAATATACGCTCGTGGATGCTCGCCGGGCGAGGCGATCAGTTTGCTGTCCGCGCCCTGGGCCTTCCGACAGAACGAACAGCGCCGTGTCTCTTGGGAAATAGTCCGCCTCATAGCCTACTCCAATGCCCCTGTAGCGCCGGTCGAAGCCTGCCCTGTAAGGGACGGCCGACTAATCTGCAGCGCTCAGCGAGCGACAACATGAACCTATTTGTGCTTGTAAATGATCTCATCAATCATCCCGTATTCCCGGGCCTGCTGGGCGCTCATCCAGAAATCGCGCTCCACGTCGTGCTCGACCTTTTCGAGAGATTGGCCCGTGTGCCTGGCCATGATTTCGTTGATGTTAGCGCGGATGCGCAGGATTTCGCGGGCGTGAATGTCGATATCCGTCGCCTGGCCGGAGAGACCGCCCATCGTCGGCTGGTGGATCAGGACGCGCGAGTTAGGCAGCGCAAACCGCTTCCCCGGCGCGCCCGCCGAGAGCAGCAGGGCCGCAATGCTTGCCGCCTGGCCGATGCAAATCGTAGAGACATCGGGCTTGATAAACTGCATGGTGTCGTAAATCGCCATCCCGGCGGTGACGACCCCGCCCGGTGAGTTGATGTAGAGCGCCACGTCTTTCTCGGGGTCCTCGGCGGCAAGGAAAAGCAGTTGTGCCGTCACCACGTTCGCCACGTTATCGTCGATGGGCGTGCCGATAAATATGATGTTATCACGGAGCAGGCGGGAATAGATGTCATAGGCGCGCTCTCCCCGGTTGGTCTGCTCGACCACCATGGGGACCAGCGTCATATTGGGTTGGTAGATGCTCATGCCAGCGCCTGGGGGATTGGGGGGGTTATCCTTTGACCGTCAGCCAGCTTCGGAGATAAGCGCTTGACCTGACTCACCTTTCTGAATCATTCGCGCGTTTTTGTAAACGACGTCGAGCGCTTTCTGGGTGCGGCGAGTAAATTGGATTGTATCCAGCCCGCCGTCGCGTGTCAAGCGCGTTTTTAGCGCCGCAGGAGACTCGTGAGTCTCCTGCGCAATCTCGCGAATGGTCTCGTCCAGCTCCTCGTCCGAGACTTCGATCTTCTCCGCCTCAGCAATCTTTTCCAGGACCAGCGAGCCGCGAACGTCCTTCTCCGCTTCGGGCCCCAATTCCTCGCGAAACTTCCGCCAGTCGAGTTCGGTCTGCCGGGGATCGATTCCCTGCCTCACGAGCTGACTCAGGAAATTCTCAAGCTTGCGGTCGAGTTGGGCTTCGACCAGCCTTCGCGGGACAGGAAACTCGTGCATCCCGACCAGCTTGTCGAGCAGCTTCCGCCTCGCTGCGCCTTCTATCTGGCCTTCGCGGCGCTTCTCGAGGTCTTGCCGGATTTTGGCGCGCAACTCGGCTACCGTCGTGAACTCGCTCGCCACCCTGGCCAGCTCGTCGTCGACTGCGGGCAGCACCTTCTGTTTAATTGCCTCGACCTCCACGCGGTAGCTCACGGTCCTTCCCTTCAAACTCGCGCGCGGGTAATCCTCCGGGTAGGATACTTCAAACTCACGCACGTCCCCGGCTCGCGCGCCGCGAAGGTTCTCCGTGAAGGCAGCGAGCGTCCCCTTGCCACCGAGGTGCACCAGGCCTTCCTGAACCTCCATCGGAGGCTTGCCCGGATCTTTCACGTCGCGACCCTGATAGTTGACCACCACGAAATCGTCATCCGCGGCCGCCCGGTCATTGACCACCTCGAAGGTCGCCAGGCGCTGGCGCAACGCTCCGACGGCTTCGTCGACGGCCGCTTCCGTGACCCCACGCGGTTCCATCTCGACCTCCAGACCTTTGTAGTCCTTCAGCTCGAATTCCGGATAGACCTCAAACGTCGCCTTGCAGGTCAGCGGCTTATCGTCTTCAAACTTGAGCTCTTCGAAGCTGGGCTGGCCGACCACCGACCAGTTCTGGCTCTTGACCGCATCCCGAAAGAACTTCGGCACCAGCGTCTGTACCACCTCGCTCTTGATCTCGTCGCGGTAACGACGGCGGACCATAGCCGAGGGTGCATGTCCGGGCCGGAACCCGGGAATCCGGGCCACGCGCGCGTATTGCGCCACCACGTTCTCTGCCTCCCGCTGGACGACATCGGCAGGAATCTCAATCACCAGTTCTCGCGTGCAGTTCTCGGACTCCACAACTCCTCGACTGCCTGTCTAGAGGGTGAAATAAACCGAGGGGGGTGCGTCTATCTCCTTGAGTTTGATGAAGACTCCTAACGTCCTGGACAGGCCCGACGCGGGAAGGTCCTCTCGGGCAACCCGCTCCGAAGCATAGCACAATATTGCCAGTTCACCCTAAAAAAAGAGTAGCTCCGTCTGTCAGGGTTGAAGATGGCTGGCGTGAGGAGTATTCTGGTACGCGATGTCAGTCAAGCCCGGCAGGAAATTTGCCAAATTGCTGGCGGGCGCGCTCACGCTGTTCATGGCTGCGCTCGCGGCCTGCGCCCAAGATTCGACTGTTATTCCGCTGGTTCCCGCTGCGAACTGGCGACTTGTGGGCTCTCAAAACCTCGACGTAACCGCCGTCTCACGATGGGGTGGCGACCCCGCGATCGAGCGTGAGTACGGAGTGAAATCGATTCAGTATCGCACGTACCAGTTGGCAGACAAGGTGGCCGGCGCCGTCGAGGTAGCTGGCGTGGTGCTCGAGGAAGCCTCGGACCCCTCCGCTGCTTACGGCCTGCTGACCTACTACCAGACAGAGCGCATGTCGCCAGCAAAGGGTGTGGAGTTGACGGTGACCTCGCCCGAGGGCGCGCTGATGGCGCGCGGGTCGGTCTTCATCCGATTCGGCAGGGTCGCTGGCGTGCGCCTGTCTGACGACGCGCTCCGCGCCATTCTGATCCTTGTGGGCGGCACTCGGCCCTCTGCGAGCGCGATGGCCGCTTTGCCCCCGCCCTTACCGGTCTCCGGATTAGTTCCCGGCTCCATGAAATACCTCTTGGGGCCGGAAGCGGCACGGCATGTCCTGCCCTCGTTCAGCACCGATCTGATCGGCTTCGAGCAGGGCGCCGAAGTCGAGGTTGCTCATTACCAGGTCGGTTCAATCATGGCGAATCCTACGGCTGGTTCCAAAGCCACGCCTTTCCTAACGCTGGTCGTAACGCTGGTTGCGATCACCTATCCCACTCCTCAGATTGCTCGCGAGCGCTTCGGAATTATGGGGAAAACGCTGGAACTCAATCGGGGACGCGGGCCCCAGTCGCTCTATGGAAAGCGCGGCGGATCGTTCGTGTTTCTGGCCATGAATGCGAATTCTGAAGCGGCGGCAACCAGACTGCTTGACCAGTTCAACGTCTCTGAACAGGTCGTCCGCAACGAACGCTACCCGCGCAACAAGCCCGTTGCGCTCCAGATGTTGGAGTTGATTCTAGCCAATTTACTCCTGGTCTTCTTATTGGTGAGTCTCGCCCTTCTCGGCGGAATTCTGATCGCATTGTCGAAGCGCGTTGCTCGAAAATGGCTTCCAGACTGGGAGTGGGGTTCGCCGGACGGCGAGAGACTCACAACCTTGAACTTGCGGTAGACGGGCTGTCGCTCATTTTTGATTTCTCCGGCTCGGCACGATCCCCCGCCTAGGTCGTAACTCCTGCCTGGATATAGACTTAGCTAGCTGCTCCGCCGTAACCGTCGAACCGGATCTATCCCCGACGACTGGAGAATAACCCTCACGCAGTTAAGTGGTTAGGTCGGCAAAAGGGCTCCAGAGGGCCGCTTCGGGCGCCATCCGGCGATGCCCGTTATGGGTGGGGTCGCCTCATATAACTTATTGATAATAAATATCTTAACCACAAACAAAAATTCCTAAAAATTCCTTGACATCAACCGCCCGAGTTTATATGCTCCAAATCGAGTTTAGATGGCGGAGCGCGTCCGCCATTCTATTCTCCTCTCAAAATGCTCACCCACGAATTCGGCGGTGGCGCTGTGTTCGTCGGGTGAGCATTTTTATCTGTGCCATGCCGGCGTAGCTCAGG
>QHZK01000178.1 GCA_003224635.1 Acidobacteriota bacterium
CTGACGTGGTTCAAGCAGAAGTACGCCCAGGCGAATTACAGCGTCGTGGGCGTATTGAAATCGTTGACTTATTTCGAGGAGGCCGAAACAGACCCATGCCCGATATGCTGGTGAGCCTGAGCTGGGAGACGGTGGAGCAATTCTTTGCCACGGAAGTGCCACGACTGTTGTGATCCTCGGGAGCACGCTCAATTGCCGCCGACGGACCGAACGCTACTTGCCCGGCTCCGGCGAATCAACTACGATGGATGCGTTGTTTGGAATTTGGGCGCCTTAAGCGAGTAGTTGTTTTCAAGTCGCGATTTTGAATCCCAGGTCTCGATGTCGTCTCCCGACTCCGAACGCTCAACTCCAGTTCTCGACGCCTTCAGCCGGCCGATGCGCACCCTGCGCATCTCGGTCACGGACAGGTGCAACCTGCGCTGCCAGTATTGCATGCCGGAGGAAGAGTACGTCTGGCTCGAGCGCGAGGAGATCCTGAGCTTTGAGGAGATTGGGGAGCTCGTCCAAATCTTCACCGGCCTGGGAGTAGAGAAGGTGCGGCTGACCGGAGGCGAGCCGCTGCTGCGCCGCGACTTGGACCGGCTGGTGCGGCTGCTGGCGCAGAACCGCCGGATTCGAGACCTGGCGTTGACGACCAACGGGGTGCTGCTGGCCCGGCATGCCCGCGCCCTGCGCGAGGCCGGTCTCGAGCGTGTTACCGTGAGCCTGGATACCCTTCGCCCGGAGCGCTACCGAGCGTTGACGCGCTCGGACGCCCACGCGCAGACGCTCGAAGGTATCGCCGCAGCTCGCGCTGCGGGCTTCGAGGGCCTCAAGATCAACGCCGTGATCATGCGGGGGTTCAACGACGATGAGCTTGCCGACCTGATCGCCTTCGGCCGCGAAACCGAAGCGGAGGTGCGCTTCATCGAATATATGGATGTGGGCGGAGCGACGCGCTGGTCGATGGACCAGGTCGTCCCCAGGGCGGAGATGATCGAGAGGCTCGAGCGGCAGTTTGGGCCCGTTCGGGCCATCGAAGATGAAACCTCGGCGAACGGATCAGCGAACGCCAAGGCTCCGGCGGACCGTTTTGCCTTGCCGGACGGCGCCGCGTTCGGCATCATCTCCTCGACCACCGAGCCTTTCTGCCGCACCTGTGACCGGGCGCGGTTGACGCCGGACGGGAGGTGGTTGCTCTGCCTTTACGCGTCGGACGGTGCCGACTTGAAACGCCTCTTGCGAGGCGGAACGCCGCGTGCCGAGATCGCTCAGGCGGTTGCCGACGTGTGGCGCGGGCGAAGGGATCGTGGCGCTGAAGAACGAAGAGTACTGGGTGCGAGAGGCGTGCTCTTCCAGATCGAGGATTTGAGGAAGGACCCGCACCGCGAGATGCACACACGGGGAGGGTGAAGACAAGGAGTCAGGAGTCAGAAGTCCGAAGCCCCAACCGCAGCGCAGGGCCTTCTTCCCTGAATCCTGAATCCTGGTTCTCTATGGCGGAAAAATACTTCAGTCGCCACGAGGCCGAAGAACTATTGCCCATGATCGGCGATTATCTTGGGCAGGCCCTCGATCAGAAGAAGAAGATCGACGAGCTTGATGAAGAGCTGTCCCGAGGGGCAGCGCGGATCATGGCGCTCGGTGGCTCGATTCCCCCGCTCGAACAATTGGCCAAGAACAGGGCGGAGCGCCAGAAGCTCGCCGCAGAGCTCGAGGAAGGCGTCAAGCGAATCCAGGAGACTGGCTGCGTGATCAAAGACCTGGATGTAGGATTGATCGACTTCCCCAGCCTTCGCGGTGGCGAGGAGGTATACCTGTGCTGGAAGCTGGGGGAAGAGCGCATCGTCTATTACCACGGGATCGACGAAGGCTTTGCAGGCCGCAAACCCCTCGACGACTCCCCGCCTGACACCGAGCCGCCATCCGGACCACAGCGAATCAACTAAATTAGCTTCGAGGGCTCCGGTCATGAAAACCAAGACAGGGGAGTATATGCCGCTATCACGCAAGCGCAAGGGTTCGTTTAAAATCGACGAGCTGCAGGCTCGTAATCAGAGGACTTTAGAGTCGGGTGAAGAAGCGGTCAAACGGACTCTGCGACCCAGACAGGAGAGCAAGCAAGGTAGTGCATAAGAGGAGCACTGCGAGGCCTGATAAGCTCAACTGAAGGCCTGAAGGAGCGCCATGACTCAGCAGGGGCCAAGCAACGCCCTGGCCGCGGCTTCCAGCTCGTACCTGCGCAGCGCCGCGCATCAGCCCGTCCAGTGGCGTCCGTGGGGCGATGCGGCCTTTGAGGCGGCGCGGCGCGAGGACAAGCCCATCCTTTTGGACATTGGGGCCGTATGGTGCCACTGGTGCCACGTCATGGACCGGGAGAGTTACGAGAACGAGGAACTCGCACGCATCATCAACGAGCACTACGTCGCCGTCAAGGTCGACCGCGACGAGCGGCCGGACATCGATGCGCGATACCAGGTGGCCGTGAGCGCCCTCACTGGGCAAGGGGGCTGGCCGCTCACGGCGTTCCTCACCCCGGACGGGAAGCCCTTTTACGGCGGCACGTACTTCCCCCCGGACGACCGCTACGGACGTCCCGGAATGAAGCGCATGCTAGAAAGCATTGCCCACAATTACCGCGCTCATAAGGACGAAATTTTGAACAGCGCCCAGAGGATTGCCGAGGCTCTGGGCGGTATCGAGCAGTTCCGGACGGGCGGCCCGAAGGCGGGCGCCTCGATCGCCCAAAGCATCATCGAAAGCATCGCGCGGATGCTTGACCCGCAGCACGGCGGGTTCGGGAGCGCGCCCAAGTTTCCTCACCCGAGCGCCACCGACCTCTTGTTGGACGCCTACTTGGAAACTCGTCAAAGCTGGCTGCTCAACGCGGTGACGACGACGCTTGAAGGCATGGGCCGCGGCGGCGTCTACGACCAGATCGGCGGTGGGTTCCATCGTTACTCGGTGGACGAGCGTTGGACTGTTCCCCACTTCGAGAAAATGGCCTATGACAACGCCGGCCTGCTCGTGAACTATCTCGGCGCCTACAACGTAACTGGGAACGAATTCTTCCGCGAGATTGCGCTGGGCATTCTGTCGTTTATTGAGGCGGTGCTTGCGAGCCCCGAGGGCGGTTTCTACGCGAGCCAGGACGCCGACTACAGCCTGGATGACGACGGCGATTATTTCACCTGGACGCTGGACGAAGTGAAGGCGGTTCTCGACCCGCAGGAAGCGGAGATTGTTGCGCAGTACTACCACGTCGAGCCTCAAGGGGAGATGCATCACAACTCGGCGAAGAACGTGCTGTTCGTTGACCAGCCCATCGCGGCCATTGCCGCCCGGCTCAAGCTGGAGCCGGAGGACGTCGAAAAAATCCTGGCGCAAGCCAAGGCCAAGATGCTCGCAGCGCGCTCAATGCGCCCCACTCCCTTTGTCGATACCACCCTCTACGCAAGCTGGAACGGCATGATGATCTCGGCGCTGCTCGAGTCCTACAAGGTTCTGGGCCTCGAGAGAGCCCGCGATCGAGCCTTGCTGACGCTCGACCTGCTGCTTGAGAGAGCTTACGACCCCGGCAGAGGGATGGCCCACAGTTTGATCCGTTCAAAAAGCTCCAGCTCGCCGCCCAACTTCGAATTTCGAGTTTCCAATTTCGATCTTTTGGACGACCAGGTCTTTATCGCTGAGGCTCTGCTGGATGCCTTCGAGGTGACAGGGAGGCGGACGTATTTTGATCGTGCGCTCGAACTGATGGAGACCACCCTCCGGCGGTTCTGGGACGAGCAAGGCGGCGGGTTCTTCGACACTGCTCGGGATAGCGGGGGCGTGCAAGGCTCGCTCACCGTGACGCGCAAGGCATTTCAGGACTCTCCCACGCCGGCGGCCAACCCGATGGCGGCCTTGGTTCTCGACCGGCTGGCGCACCTGGCGGAGCGGCCGGATTTCCGCGACAAGGCGGAAGCCACGCTCGACCTCTTGGCGGCCAAGGCCGCTGATTATGGGCTGTTCGCGGCCACCTATGCGATCGCTGTGGTCAACCACTTCCGCCCGCCCGTCGAGATTGTCGTGGTGGGACCTTCCGCCGACGAGAAGACCAGGAGGCTTTTGAAGTCCGCTTATGCGACCGGGCGCGCCGGCAAGCACGTGCTGGCCTTCGAGCCAGATGTCGTGAGGGCTGGCGATCTGCCGGCGGGACTTGCCTCTACCCTGCCCAACCTGCCGCTCGACGGCAGACCCGTCGCCCTGGTGTGCGTGGGCACGTCATGCCAGCCACCCGTCGAAACCTCGGACGCCCTCGCGGATTTGCTTGCGAACGCCCCCAGCGCGCGCTCGTGACTTGGCCCTGGCGTTCGGGTTTCGGGACTAAAATTCTTCTCCCCTTGTCGAACCGCATCCGCATGACTGATCCAGGCCTCCCGAACGACTGCTTCTCCCGTGACGCGCTGGAGTTTCCCGGCATCCTTGAACTCGTGCGCGGATTTCTCTCGGGTCCCATCAGCGAGCCCCTGCTTCGCGCGCTTGAGCCGCGCACCGATCTCGAGGGTATCCGGCGCGAGCACGAACTCACGCGAGAGGCTCGCGAGTGCCTGCGCGAGGGTTCGCGTCCAAGCCTTGGCTCGCTTAAGGACTCGCGCCCGGTCCTGGACAAGCTGGCGATCGAGGGGGAGTCGTGCACGGCGCTCGAAATCCTCGCGCTGGTGGAGGTCGCTCGGGCGGCCCGCGATCTTCGCGGCATGTTCTTGAAGAGTCCCTTCACACGCCTCGACGCGCTCGCGGGCGGCACCGCTGACTTCCGGGATCTCGTTCGAGAACTGGAGGGCAAGATCCTGCCGGAGGGAACCGTCGACTCCTCGGCCAGCCCGGCTCTCGCTCGTATTCGACGCTCGATCGAACGCCTGAAAGTCGAAGTCCAGTCGGCCCTTGAGAAACTTCTCCGCCGCCTCAGCCAGGCAGGAGTGTTGCAGGACACGGTGATCGCCATCCGCAACGAGCGGTTCGTCCTGCCCATCCGCGCCGAAGAAAAGCACCGCGTGCACGGCATCGTTCACGGCGCGAGCTCGTCGGGCGCGACGCTTTACCTCGAGCCGATGGAGACGGTGCCGCTGAACAACGAACTGGTGGAGCTCGAGGACCGCGAATTCGCCGAAGTGCAGCGCGTCCTGAGTGAGTTCAGTGACAAGCTTCGCGCGCGGCGCGCGGACCTTGCGACAGCCACCCAAATCCTGGGCGAGCTCGACCTGGCTTTTGCCAAGGCGGAATTCGCGCGCCAGTACGATTGTTGTTTCCCCGAATTCGCCGGTGAAGCCGGTGCCGTGCGGGACTTGATCCTGGCCGACGTCCGCCACCCGCTGCTCGACATGGCCCTTCGCGAGCAGAACCGGAAATCTGTCCCCTTGGCGATCGAGCTCAGGGAGCCCAGGACGCTCATGATCGTCAGCGGTCCGAACACCGGCGGCAAGACCGTGGCGCTCAAGACCGCGGGCGTCGCCGTTCTGATGGCCCAGGCCGGTCTGCCGGTGGCCGCGAGCTTGGCGCGCCTGCCGGTCTTCGACCGCGTGCTGGCGGACATCGGCGATCAGCAGTCGATCCAGGCCAATCTGAGCACCTTTTCCGCGCACGTCAAGAACATCCAGTCCATGGTCGAGGTCGCGGGCAGGAACGCGCTCGTGCTGATGGACGAAATCGGATCGAGCACTGACCCGAACGAAGGAGCGGCGTTGGCTATCGCCGTTCTCGAGCACTTCCGCGAGCGCGGCGCCATGACCCTGGTGACCACTCATCACTCGCGCCTCAAGGCGTATGCCGCCGAAACTCCGGAAGCCGTGAACGCCGCGATGGAGTTTGACGAGGTCACCCTCGAGCCCACTTACCGGCTGCTCGCCGGCCTGCCGGGAAAATCGAGCGGCATCGACATCGCGCAGCGGCTCGGCCTCGACCCTGCGATCGTGGCCAAAGCGCGCACCCTGATCGACCCATCGGAAGCGCAGGCGGCGGCGCTGGTGGCCAAGCTCCACGAGCAGAAGGCGGAGATCGAGCGCGAAATGGCGCGCGTCGCTCGGGAGCAGCGCGAATTGGAGGAGCGCAAGCAGCGGCTCGAGCAAGAGTTCGAGCGGGAGCGGAGGGCGAAGCTCAAGGAGCTCGACAAGCGTCTGGAAGAGACCTTGCGGCAGCACGAAGAGAAATGGGAACGGACCATCGCCGAAATCCGCGCCCAAATCGAAGCTCAGGGTCAGAGCAGCAAGACCGCCAGAGGACTCGAACGCAAGGCCGTCCGGCTCGAACGCGAGGCGCGCGAGGAGTGGGACGCGCAGGTCCTCGAAACCCTGGGCGAGCCCGAGGGTACCGCCTCGGATTCTCGGGATCGAGTGAAAGCGGCCCCGGCCGTGGGCGATCGCGTGCGAGTTCAAGATCTCTCCACACCCGGAACGGTCAGTTCCCTGCTCGACGACGACCACCTGCAAGTTGAAGTCGGACGCCTGCGCATGCGCGT
>QHZK01000167.1 GCA_003224635.1 Acidobacteriota bacterium
CGTTCTTGAGGGTCCCGGAATAGACCCGCATGAAGGCGAGCTGGCCTACGAAAGGGTCCGTCATGATCTTGAAGATCAGCGCGGCGAAGGGAGCGTCGTCCTGGGGGGGCCTCGTGAGCTTCTCCTCCGTGCCCGGACGCATACCCTCGATCGGAGGAACGTCCACGGGCGAAGGCAGGAAGCCGACCACGGCGTCGAGCAGGGGCTGAATTCCCTTGTTCTTGAAGGCCGAGCCGCAGAGCACCGGAAAGACCTTCATGGCGATGGTGCTTCGCCGCAAGCTGGCCTCGAGATCGGCCGCCGAGATCTCCTCACCGTGCACGTACTTTTCAAGAATGCGGTCGTCAACCTCGCCCAGCGACTCGATCATCTGGTCGCGGCGCGCCTTCGAGATTTCGCGATAAGCGGCGGGAATTTCGATGACGTCGTAGCCCGCGCCCAGGGTCTCGTCCTTCCAGACGATCGCCCTCCGGTGAATCACGTCGATCACGCCTTGGAACTGGTCCTCGGCGCCCAACGGCAACTGCATCACGACGGGACTGGCGTGGAGCTTCGACCGCAACTGGGTAACACACTGTTCAAAGTCCGCTCCGATGCGGTCCATCTTGTTCACAAAGACGATGCGGGGCACCCGGTATTTGTCCGCCTGACGCCAGACCGCCTCCGTCTGAGGCTCGACGCCTTCGACGGCCCCTAAAATGGCAATCGCTCCGTCAAGCACCCGGAGCGACCTTTCAACCTCAGCCGTAAAGTCCACGTGGCCCGGCGTGTCGATGATGTTGATGCGCAGGTCGTTCCAGAAGCAGGTGGTGGCGGCGGAGGTGATGGTAATGCCGCGCTCCTGCTCCTGCTCCATCCAGTCCATGACGGCAGTGCCCTCGTGCACCTCACCCATCTTGTGCGTGATCCCGGTATAGTAGAGGATCCGCTCCGTGGTGGTGGTCTTGCCGGCATCAATGTGGGCCATGATGCCGATGTTGCGAGTTTTCTCGAGAGGCACCTGTCGCGCCATAAATTCCTGTGTACAACTATCCCGCGCCGGTCTTCTATCCGAAAGACCAAGATCCGGCGCCGTGAAAGCCCATGAGGCCTGCTACCCGATCACTGATCCCCGCCGACGGGAAGGAGCGGATCGTGGTCCCGGAGTAGAACCACGTCCCGCCCGCTAAGGCTGGTTCCGAAATTTCGGAGTCACCAGCGGTAATGAGCAAAAGCCTTGTTGGCTTCGGCCATCCGGTGTGTATCGTCCTTCTTCTTGATCGCGCCGCCTCGGTTGTTTGCGGCATCCAGCAGCTCCGCCGTCAACCTCTCGACCATGGACTTCTCACTTCGCTGGCGCGCATAGCCGATGAGCCAGCGCAGACTCAAGGAGCTCTGACGATTCCGATTAACCTCCACCGGCACCTGGTAATTGGCGCCGCCGACGCGCCGCGACTTCACTTCCAGCGTGGGCTTCACATTTTCCAGAGCTTTCTTGAAAACCTTCAGGGGGTCGTCCTTGGTCCGTTCCCGGACTAACTCCAGGGACTGGTAGACAATTTTCTGCGCCACGGATCTCTCCCCTTGGTGCATCAGGCAATTCACAAACTTCTGCACCAGGGGGTTGCCGTGGACCGGATCCGCATCCACTTCTCGACGTTCGACAGTACCTTTACGCGGCATAGAACCAGTTGTCAGTCATCAGTTCTCAGTTGTCAGCGACAAGCTGCGGCACTTTCACTCGCAGCTTGCAATTTCGTTTGCTCACAGCAAGTTTCAATCCAGTCAGGAAGCCTTCGGTCGCTTGGCGCCGTACTTGGAGCGGCCCTGGCGTCGATCGCCGACGCCGGCTGAGTCGAGCGTCCCTCGAATCACGTGATACCGAACGCCGGGCAGGTCCTTAACGCGGCCGCCGCGGATCAGGACGATCGAGTGCTCCTGAAGGTTGTGGCCAACGCCAGGGATGTAAGTGGTCACTTCCATGCTGTTCGTCAGCCTGACACGCGCCACCTTCCGCAAAGCCGAGTTCGGCTTCTTGGGGGTCTGGGTATAAACGCGGATACAGACGCCGCGCTTTTGCGGCGAACCCTCGAGCGCCGGGCTGGACGTCTTGTAACGCGGTCGCTCCCGCCCCAAGCGCACCAGTTGACTGAACGTCGGCATGCCAACCCCTCAAATCCCATCTAGGATTTCGATCTGGGGACACATCCCACCAGGTGGGGACCTACCTCACACCGAAACCCTACAAGAATATCAAAAGGCGAAAAGGACTGTCAACCGGCCCGGTAGTATCCTCATTTGGCCTAGCTGACTGCCCGGTGGGCCGCTGTCGTGTCAGGAACCTGCCCGCCCAAGAAATGGAACGGAAGATTGTTCGACTCAGCGCTGTGATTTCCGGCCCGCCGCCACCTCGGTGTTAAACTCCCTGGACTTCTTGCGCGCCACGCTCAACGAAGTCCAACTTCCCGTCGCCTTTGCCGTTAGATGTTTCGCCAGAAAGACGATTTGCCCCACGTGATATGAATAATGAGCAATTTGCCGGTTAATCGCTTGCATCACAGAATGCGGCTCCGTGCGAATCGTAACCGTGCGCGCCAAGTCTGCCTCCGCCAACGGCTCCAGCGCGTCGAACAACCATTTCCAGCCGCGTTCCCACATCGCCATCAACTCGACTCTGTTCCTCGGCGGCTCTTCGAATTCGCTATCGCGGTTCCGGTCTGGTTTCTCTCCGTCCGTGGTCAAGAAATCCGTCCACCGCGACCGCATATTCCCCGCCATGTGTTTCACGATGATTGCAATCGAATTGGACTCGGCGTCTAGTGTCGAGAACAGCCCTTCGTCGGAGCATTGCTCGATCGCCCGTTCGGCGAGCCGCTTGTAATACCGGAATAAATCCACCGCGTCCTTGGCATAAGAGGTGGTCAGATGATGTGCCATGGCCGGATTTTGCTGCCAGGTTACCTCGAAAGCAGTCGGCGCGAGAATAGTGTGGTCCCCCAACGCCGGACCCCGCGCGGCGACAGCGATTAATGCATTTCCAGGATTTCCTTCTCTTTGCCTTTCTCCTGCGAATCGAGCTGTTCCACGAACCCATCCGTCAGTTTCTGGATCTCTTCCAGCCCCCGTTTCTCGTCATCCTCAGAGATTGCTTTATCCTTCAAGAGTTTCCTCAACGCCTCGTTAGCGTCGCGGCGAATGTTACGGAGCGCCGTGCGGTGGTTCTCCATGACCCTGTGAAGGTGCCTTACCAGTTCTTTGCGCCGCTCTTCGGTCAGCGGAGGGATGGGCACTCGCAAGACCTTGCCGTCGCTCACCGGGTTCAAGCCGAGGTCCGAGGACCGAATCGCCTTCTCGATGGCCGGGACGAGGGTTACATCCCAGGGCTGGACGGTGAGCACGGTAGGCTCGGGGACTCCCAAAGTCGCCAGTTGGTTCAGGGGTGTGGGCGTGCCGTAATATTCGATCTGGATGCGGTCGAGAAGCGACGCCGACGCTCTCCCCGTCCGCACGGCGGCGAGATCGTGACGGAAATCTTCAAGGGCCCTCCCCATTCGGGTCCTGGCCAGCGCCAGCGTCTCCTTGATTGGGTCAGCGGGCATTGGAATCTCCTAGGTTCGAAATGGGTCTCGAGCGCATCCTCGTCCCATGCAAAACGTCCGGGCCTGGACAGGTCGGCAACGAAAGGCCGGCTAGCTGTTGTCCTCAGACCACCGGACCGGGCAACTCTTCTTCCGTTCTCGATTTTCGACTCTCGGTTTCTGAACCGCGGGAATCAGCGGGCGACGAGCGATCCTATCTTTTCCCCCAACACAACGCGCCCGAGGTTTCCCGGAACATTCAGGTTGAAGACGATAATCGGCAAGCTGTTGTCCATGCACATGGAAATCGCCGTTGTGTCCATGACCGCGAGCCCGCGCGACAGCACGTCCAAGTATTTGATCTGAGCGAACATCTTGGCGCCGGGCACTTTCTTGGGATCGGCGTCGTAGACCCCGTCCACCTTCGTGGCCTTCAAGATGACTTCAGCCTTGAGTTCCATGGCGCGCAGCGCCGCTGCCGTGTCCGTCGAAAAGTAGGGGTTGCCCGTGCCCCCAGCCAGCACTACCACCCTTCCCTTCTCGATGTGCCGGATGGCGCGCCGGCGAATAAAAGGCTCCGCCACCTCGCGCATCTCGATCGCCGTCACCACACGCGTCGCCGACCCGCGTTTTTCGAGGGCGTCCTGAAGAGCCAGAGCGTTGATAACGGTGGCGAGCATGCCCATGTGGTCGGCCACTACGCGATCGACGCCCTGCGCCGAAGCGGCTACGCCACGGATGAAGTTTCCTCCCCCGACGACGATCGCCACCTGGACGCCCAATTGGTGCACGTCGTGCACTTCCTGGGCGATGCGATGGACGGTCTCAGGGTCAACGCCAAAACCGCGGGAGCCGAGCAGCGCTTCCCCGCTCAACTTCAGCAGGATGCGTCGAAATACCGGATCAGCCATTAAGGACCAGTTGAAAGTTGAAAGTCAAAAGTTCAAAGCTAGCCGAAAGTTCGAACCTGACAGCTCTACTGCGCGACTTCTCCGGGTGGAGCCGACTCCGAAGCGGCCTTGCCGATCCCCTCGCCTACCTTGAACCGGGAATATCGCCGCACGGTAATATTCTCGCCAAACTTGGCGATCTTCGACGTAATGAGCTCCCGAACGGTCAGAGTCCCTGCCGGGTCTTTGATGAAATGCTGCTCGTAGAGACAGTTTTCTTCGAAAAATTTCCGCAGCTTGCCTTCCACGATCTGGTCGAGTTTCTCCGGAGGTTTTCCCGAAGAAGCCGCCTGATCGCGCAGGATCGCCCTCTCCTGCTCCAGGACGTCCGGGGTGACGTCCTCTTTGCGAATGAAGCGCGGAGCGGCAGCGCAGATCTGCATCGCCAAGTCGTGGGCAAGCTGCTGGAACTCGTCCGTGCGAGCCACGAAGTCCGTCTCGCAATTGACCTCGACAATCACCCCGATTTTGCTGCCCGGGTGGATATAGTAGCCTACCAGCCCCTCCGCGGCCGTGCGTCCCGCTTTCTTGGCGGCCGAGGCTTGCCCGCGCTTACGAAGGATCGTGAAGGCCAGCTCCGGATCCCCGTTAGCCTCCTCGAGCGCCTTCTTGCACTCCATCATGGGTGCTCCCGTCATCTCGCGCAGCTTCCTCACGTGTTCCGCAGGTACGGCCATTCCGCTTCGAACCCTCCCGACACTGAAAAGGTAGGCGTCCGCTTGCTACAGCGCCTACCTTGGGCTTCCGTTCCAGTTGTTTCGGGCGCCAGACGAGCCTTGCGGTCCGGGGCGCTCGACCCGCTCTGATTCACTCGGCCCGCTTCAATCCCTCGGCATCCTCTTCCTTCGAGGATCTGGGTTTCCGCTTGACCCTCGGAACGCGCACGCGCCCGTCGGCAATATCCTCGGCGTCGGCCACCGCCGGAGAAAACCCAGTGGCTTCGTCGAACCCAAATTCTTCACCCGCCGTAGCCCCGGCCTTTTCGTCCTCGCTCCCGATCGCCGCAGCCTCGCGCTGACGTTCGAGCTCTGCGGCCTGCTGTTCGAAGGCCATCTTCTCAGCCTCCAACTGCTTATTCAGCGCCGCCTGCCTGCCTTCCAGAACAGAGTCGGCGACCCGCGAAGTAAACAGCCGGATGGAACGCAGGGCATCGTCGTTGCCCGGGATCACATAGTCCACCAGGTCGGGGTCACAGTTTGTATCGACGATCGCCACGACGGGGATTCCCAGCTTGCGCGCCTCCTTGACAGCAATATCTTCTTTGTTGGAATCCACTGCAAACAGCGCGTCCGGAAGCGACGGCATTTCTTTGATGCCCACCAGATTCTGCTCCAGGTGTTTGCGCTCGCGCTCCAGTTTCTGGACTTCCTTCTTGGTCAGGAGCTCATAGCGGCCGTCCTTGCTCATCTCCTCCAGTTCCTTCAGACGTTGAATCGACTTCTGGATGGTCGCGTTGTTGGTGAGCAAGCCTCCGAGCCAGCGGTGATTTACGTAGTACATCTGGCAGCGCGCCGCCTCCTCGGCGATGGCTTCCTGCGCCTGGCGCTTGGTGCCCACAAAGAGGACGGTCTTGCCTTCCTGGGCGAGATCGCTGACAAACTTGGCGGCTTCTTTGAAGAGCTTGAGGGTCTTCTGGAGGTCGATAATGTAAATGCCGTTGCGTTCCCCGTAAATATATTCCTTCATCTTGGGATTCCAACGACGCGTCTGGTGGCCGAAATGAACCCCGGCCTCCAGAAATTCCTTCATGCTGATGTTCGACAAATTACCTCCCAGAGTCAGTGATAAGTGACAAGTGACCGGTGACGAGCAAGACCAAAGGGCGCAAATTGAAACGAGCGAACTCGCGCCTGACGGGCCGCGGCAGAGCTACAACAAAAAGCTGCGATTCTTGCCGGCTCGTCACTCGTCACTCGTCACTGCTCTTAACGCTTCGAGAACTGGAACCGCTTTCGCGCGCCCTTCTGCCCATACTTCTTCCGTTCCTTGGCGCGCGGGTCCCGAGTGAGGAAACCGCCCTGCCGCAGCTTCGAGCGCAGTTCCGGGTTGAAAATCACCAGGGCGCGAGCGATGCCCAAGCGGACGGCGCCCGCCTGCCCGTGGATGCCTCCCCCTTGGGCATTCACCAGCAAATCGAATTTCCCGGCGGTCTCGGTAGCGACCAGAGGTTGCTGTACCTCCTGCCGCAACGCCTCGGAATGGAAGTAGTGCTCGAAAGGCCTCCGGTTCACGACCACTTTTCCTTCGCCGGGTCTTAGGATCACGCGCGCCACAGAAGTCTTGCGGCGGCCGGTCGCCCGAAATTGAGCCTCTTCCGTCACCTTCCCTCCGTTGAAGCTAGTTGTATGCTCTCGGCCCC
>QHZK01000168.1 GCA_003224635.1 Acidobacteriota bacterium
TCTTGACAAACAATTCAAGCAGAGGATAGAGTCCGCCTAGCGTCGCAGTGTGTCGGTGAAGTCGTTCTCAAGATCGGGACCGCGCCGTACCGAGGGCTTAGGAGCGGAGCTGGGATAGAGAACTGAAGAACCGATGACCGATGGTTTGCTTGTCCACTTGATCCAGCCAATATCATCGAGCACGATCTGAACTCACCAAGGACCTTTGCCAGTGAGTTGAAGGGTGCTTCAACGCGTCTTTCGGGGGAACGGAACGGAGGGCCTGGGACTCACTCTCGGAGAGTATGCGTGTGGAGGTGCGACATGGAGCACGTGCGATCAAAAGAGGCCGCTATCGCGTCATTCCTTTTTCTGTTGCTGTTAACAACCCGTCTGGGTTTTTCTCAAGCCATCACGGGCGACATCCTCGGCACGGTCCAGGACTCGACCGGGGGCGTGGTACCGGGCGCCAAAGTCACTCTCACGACCGTGGACACAGGCCTCAAATTTGAGGCGACTTCCGACGAGGGCGGCGACTATCTGTTCGCCCAGCTGAAACCGGGCCATTACAGTTTGCAAGCAACCAAGGAGGGGTTCCAGGCGGCCACCGTGTCGAACATAGAACTTCTAGTAGGTCAGAGGCCCCGCGTGGACATGACATTGCAAATCGGGGCCGTTACGCAGAGGATCGAAGTAAGCGCCGGCGGCGTCCAACTGCTTGATACCCAGACGTCCACAATGGGTGAGGTCATCCAGGAGAAGCCGGTTCAGGAACTGCCCTTGAACGGCAGAAATTTCATCCAACTGGCGGTTCTCTCGCCAGGGGTAGCTCCCATCGACAACGGGGTCTCCCCGGCCTCGTTCTGGACGGGCGCAGGAAACGGCCAAGTGACGACTAGTGTGGCCGGCCTTCGGGAGTCGGACGAAAGCTTTCTGGTAGATGGCATCGAATCGCGGAATGCCCGCTTTGGGAGTGTCGGCCTGCGGCCTTCGCCTGAGGCCATCCAGGAGTTCAAGATGCAGACCAGCGACTTCAGCGCCGAGTTTGGGCGCTCTGCAGCCATTATCAACACCACCCTGAGATCCGGCACCAATTCGCTGCACGGCAGCGCCTACGAGTTCATGCGCAACAGCGCTCTTGATGCCAGCGATTTCTTCCTGAACCTAGCTGGCGCCAAGAAACCGGAGTTTCAACAGAATAATTTTGGATTCAGCCTTGGCGGTCCGATAGTTCTACCGCATATTTACCATGGGCGCGACAAGACCTTTTTCTTTGTCAATTATGAAGGTTTGCGTTCGCGGCAAGGCATCAGTGGCGAAGCCTTGGTTCCCAGCCGGGCCCAACTGGCGGGGAACCTGGCCGATGATTCAGCCGGCACCGGCATCTATCCGACAAGCTCGCCTTTTTGCCAAGCTAACCATGACTCTCCGAAATGCGTCGATGTGATCGATCCGACCACGGTGGTGTTCGATAGCAAGGGAAATGTAGTTCAGGCAACGCCCTTTTCCGGGAACGTAATTCCGACCAACAGGCTGGATCTCAAAGCACAAAAGTGGCTCGCTTTTATTCCCACACCCAACGCGGGCGGTATCGCGGGACAGGCGCAGCCGCCGTCATTCAATTACACCACCTCTCCCAAGGACCTGAACGACATGAACCAGTTCAACGTTCGGGCGGACCACACCATCTCATCGAAAGATCAACTGTCTGGAAGCTACTCCTTTGAAGACAGGCCGCATATCAGGCCTTCGGCGATGCCCTTACAGGGGACCCGGTTTCCATTGAGAAACCAGATCCTGGCCGTGACCGAGACTCATACTTTTTCGCCGGCGGTTGTCAACGAAGCTCGCTTTGGCTACAACCGTACCAAGACGTTCCTAGTCTCCCTCGGCGCTCTGGGCGCCAATTATGCCGCCCAGACGTTTGGTTTTACGAATACGTCCCCCAATCCTTTCGATTTTGGCGTCCCAGACGCGGGTATTTCAGGGTTCAGTACGGTTGGATCTTTTGCCGAATCCATTGGAGCATTGGACGAAGACGATCAATTGGTCGATAGCCTGAGCGTCTTCCACGGAAAGCATAATGTGAAGCTAGGTGTCAATTTCATTCACGAGAAGTTCTTCCAGATTACTGACTTCGGCGGGATCCCCTCCATCAGTTTCGATGGGAGGTTCACAAGGGCGGGCCTCGGTGACTTCCTGCTAGGGGATGCCTACCAAGCCGTCACTTCCGTTGGCGACTCGTCGCAGAATCTGCGCGCCAACTGGTGGTCTGGCTACCTTCAGGACGATTGGAGGGTGCGACCCAACCTGACGCTGAATCTTGGTCTTCGATACGAACATGCCCAGACCCCGTACGATATTGCCGACAAAACGCAGTGGTTTGATCCCGCCGTGAGGCAAGTGGTCACCTCGCGGAGTGGCGGCGTGCGCAATGGGATCGTGGACCCGAACTGGCGCGATTTTGCTCCCCGCATAGGATTCGCCTACTCTCCCGGCTACCTCAGGAACACTTCTTTCCGCGGCTCATACGGGATCTTCTATGCCACCGATAACTGGAACGAGCTCCAATTCCTGGTGATTGGGCCCGCCTTTTACTCCTCCCAGACGCTGAACTCCGATCCCAAAAAGCCGACGCTGTCCTTGGGACAACTCTTTCCGGCCGGGACGCTTGGCGGCGGCACGCTTAATCCATTCAGCGTTGACAAGCGTAACCGTACTCCCTATGTGCAAGAGTGGTCGTTTGACCTGCAGCACACCTTCGCCCGGGATTGGGTGCTGGACGTAGGCTACATCGGCAATGTCGGCCAGAAGCTTCCGCAGCGCCGCAACCAAAACATCGCCAGCCCTGATCCCACCGGCACCATCCCGATCACCCAGCGTGAGCCCTACCCCGACCTGAGCTGGATCCTTCTTACTTACAATGGCGGTTGGTCCAGTTACAACGGGATGACCGTGCGAACCGAAAAGCGCCTTTCCAGCGGCTTTTATTTGTTGGGGGCCTACACCTGGAGTCATGCCATCGACCTGGGTGGGACAGACGAATTCTCTGCGTCTTCTGCCTTGTTCAAGATCCTGGACAAAGGCAACTCAACCTTCGACGTCCGCCAGCGTCTGGTTCTTAGCTACATCTATGAATTGCCCTTTGGTTCTGGCAAACGTTTCCTCTCGGGCACGCCGGGCGTCGTGGGCCGCCTGATAGGGGGATGGCAGTTCAACGGGATCACGACGTTTTCGACAGGCCAGTACCAGACAGCCGGTCTGCCTATTGACTGGCCTAACCTCGGCGCATTCAGTTCATCCCGTCCGGACCAGTTCGTCGGTCCGTACCCTGGCAACAAGAACTACAACAATTGGCTGAACATCAACGCCTTTGTGTTTCCCGGATGCCCAGTCGGCGTCTTCAACCCAACCCCCGAGAACTGCCCCAACCCAATCCACGTTCAGGGGAATTCGGGCCGCAATAGCCTGGAGAGTCCCGGCCACAACAACTGGGATTTCTCCCTTACGAAAAATACTCGGATTAGCGAGCGCACCCATCTAGAGTTCCGGGCAGAATTCTTCAACGGTTGGAACCACACGCAGTTCGGGCCTCCCAACACCACCTTGACCCCGGGCCAGTTCGGACGGATCACCAGTCTTCTGACCAGCCCGCGACAAGTGCAGTTGGCACTGAGGCTGGTGTTTTAGGCGTCTGCGTCGCAACGATTAATAAACTCTTAACTCACGTTCGGGCGCGCCTCCACGGCGGGAGCGATCTCGCTGAGCAGCGTGAGGTCGAGCACCATTTGGCCCTGAGCGTCCGGCTCGAAAGCGGGGACGAAGCGGGCTCCCCAGACCACCTCTTCGTGCCGGTAGGAGTGGCGAACGTGGACCGTCTGGAAGAAAGTATCGTCGAAAGCCTTAATCAGAATCAGAAACTCCGCCTGCTGCCGGGTGAGGTGTTCGGCGGTCTGGCCCCAGAGCGGGCTGGCCTCGTCGATGGGATGAACGACCGTCCAGGTGAGCGGGAGGAACTGGACGGCGGGGCGTTCGAGCGTAAGGGGCTTGTACTTGCGCAGCAGACCGCCGCCTGAGGGCTCCACGGTCATCAGGAGCATCCTCGCTTCAATCTCCATCAAATTATTACTGCGCCGATTCGCCACGCGGAATTGCAAGCTGGCACCGGCCTGATAGGGCGCCACGACCATCTGCCGGCTGAAGGCGAGGCGCGCCGCCGGCCTGGAGAACCGTCCGAAGACCAGGCCGGTGACGATGGCAAACGCCATCAGCCCGAGAAGGGCTTGAAACGCCGCCGCCAGGTTGGCCAGCAGGCCGTCGGGGGAGATCCTGCCGTATCCAAGGGTGGTGAACGTCTGGGCGCTGAAGAAAAGAGCGCTCAAAAAGCGGTCGGACGCCGTGCCGGTCTCGGCACCGCGCAGGTGTTCGACACCGATCCCCAGGTAGACGAGGGCAAACACCATGTTGGCCATCACATAC
This sequence comes from Acidobacteriota bacterium, assembly GCA_003224635.1. Taxonomy (GTDB): domain Bacteria; phylum Acidobacteriota; class Terriglobia; order UBA7540; family UBA7540; genus QHZK01. Next base: position 4,459 of record QHZK01000168.1, read on the forward strand.
CCGGCGAAGATCATCGCCACGAAAACGGGCCAGGGGGTGTTGATCATGAAGAGATAGGGATGTACGTCCCGCCAGGTCGTGCCGCGGCGGCGAACATTGAATTGTCCGTTCGGGTTGATAATCCGATGCAAGTCGCCGCGGTATTTCTCTGTAAAGCCGGGGTCGAAGGAAGGTTTATCCATGATGCCGATGATAGAAGGACCAAGATGTTGATGTCCAGAAGCATCCAGGGCCGATTGTCGGTGTGGTCCGCTCTGCCAACTTTTGGCGATAGCGCTCGGATCGCGGCCCACTCTGCCACAATCCCGCCCGCGCGGACACCAAACCTTCCTCAGCTACGCTTGGCAAGAGGTCCGGCCCTGAGTATACTGGCATCTTCCAATCTGTTGGTCCAAGGGCTGGGAGGACTGAACGTGAGGCCCCGTCCGACGAATCTCACGCCGAGAACTTCTCGCCTTGCCAAGCCGCAAGGATTCACCTGAACTCCATTCTTATAGGCGTCCGGGGGCCGTTCTCCACAAACCCAAAATCACCAGTCGCTCACGTGGGAGCCCAGGCTTTAATTGAGCTGCACGCGCCACTGCGCGTTCACTCCGCCGGTTCCGCCAACGCTCCGTTGCGGCCGGCGAACCAATACGGGTAGGGGTCGATCTCTTATGACCAAGACCGAAGAGCTGATGACCGAGAACGCCATGGCGGCGCAGGAAATCATCGCGCGCAATGCCAAAGAGGTGGATCGCGAACGCCGCTTCCCGCGCGAAAACATCACGGCCCTCGGGCGCTGCCGAGTGCTGGGCCTGCTTGTCCCCGTCGAACACGGCGGCGCGGGTGGCGGCCTGGCTGAAATGTCGCGGGCGCTCGAGCAGTTGGCGCAAGCGTGCCCCTCGACAGCCATGGTGGTGCTGATGCATTTCTGTGGGACTGCCGTCATCGCCGCCAAAGGGAGCGCCAAGCTGAAACAGGCTTTGCTCCCCGCCATCGCTCGCGGCGAACACCTGACCACCCTGGCCTTCAGCGAGCCGGGGTCCGGCGGACATTTCTATTTCCCCGTCAGTCAGGCGCGCCCGAACGGTCACGGATTCTTCTTGAATGCAAACAAATCATTCGTAACAAGCGCCGGAGAGGCTGACAGTTACGTGGTCTCGACGCGGGCCGTCAACGCCAAGACACCTCAGGAGTCAGCTCTCTTCCTGGTCGACAAGCGCGCCGAGGGCCTGGAGGTCCTCGGGCGGTTTGAGGGACTGGGTCTGGCGGGGAACGCCAGCGCTCCGATGCGGCTCCATAACGTGGCGGTTGACGCGGAGCATCGGCTGGGAGAAGAAGGCAGCGGCTTCGAGACGATGTTGGAAGTTGTGCTGCCTCATTTTCAAATAGGCGCGGCCTCGGTGTCTCTCGGCATCGCGGCAGCCGCCTTCCAGATGGCCACCACGCACGTTTCGGCGAGGAAATACGAACACGCCGCGGGAGCCGCTTTGGCCGAGATCCCGCGCGTGCAATTTCTGGAGGCGGAAATGGTGCTGGAACTCCGCTCCGCGCGCGCGTACCTTGCCGAAACCATTCGCCGGGCGGTTTCCGGAGACCCCGAGGCGATGCTGGACGTCATCGGGATCAAGGCGCGGGCGGCTGAAGCATCCTTGGCTGTCGTCTCAAGAGCCATGACGCTCGGTGGCGGCGCCGCTTATGCTTCACCGGGCGGACTGGAGCGCATCTTTCGCGATGCCCAGGCCGCCTCGGTGATGGCGCCCACCACCGATGTTCTGAAGGACTTTCTTGGCAAGGCCGCCCTGGGCCTGCCACTCTTGTGAGATAATGCTCCGGTTTGGTCAACATGCTTCAGATCGATTCAATGCGGGAGGCGTGAATGTCCGAAATTTCAAGAAGAGAGTTCTTGAAGAACGCGGCAACGAGTGCTGCTGTGGCCGGGCTCCTGTCCGGGGACGCACCGGAGCTTCGCGCGAGTCCGCTGGGCATGCCGATCGGGTGTCAGACATGGCCCGTCAGGACGATGATCGCCAAGGATTTCCCCGGCACGATCAAGCAGCTTGCGAAGGCCGGATTTCAAACGATCGAGCTGTGCTCGCCGGTGGGTTACGCCGATTCGGGCTTCGCCGGCCTGGCCCAATACACTGGGGCCGAGCTGCGGAGAGTTTTGGGCGATGCCGGCGTCCAATGCGTGAGCTCTCACTTCGACATCAAGGAGCTTAGGGAAAATCAGCCGGGCAGAATTGGCTGGGCGCAAGACCTTGGCCTGACGCAAATGATTGTGCCAAGCCTCGGCGGGCCGCGGAAGCCGACGATGGATGACGTGAAGC
>QHZK01000169.1 GCA_003224635.1 Acidobacteriota bacterium
CGCGCGTCATCTTCGCTGCCCACGATCGCGCCGTAGTGCATGGGGACGGCGATCTTGGGCTTGAGCGCCGCGGCCGCTTGAGCGGCCTCTTCGGCGGTCATCACGTAGGTGCCGGAAACCGGCAGCAGGGCAATGTCGCACTTGATCGAGCTCATCTCGGGGATGAAGTCGGTGTCTGCCGCGTGATAGACCGTCGTGCCGTCCATCTTGATAATGAATCCCAGGCGTTTCTCTCCCTTGGGGTGAAAGGCGTGGCCGGGCTCGCGAAACTTGTTGATGTTGTAGGCGGGGACGGCGTGGATCTCCACTTTCCCCACCACGTGCTTGCCGCCCGGGTCAAGGAAGTGGATTTCTTTGACTTTCAGCTTTTTCAGCCCGTCCTTGCACAGCGGGCTGGCCAGAACCGTCGTCCCCTGAAAACAGACTTTCTCGAGGTCCTCAAGGCTCAGGTGGTCAAAATGCTCGTGGCTCAGGAGTACGATGTCCGCCTCGTCGTGCTTCGTCACCTTGTAGGGGTCGGTGTAGATCACCTTCGACCCGGCGATTCGAAACGTATCATGAGCAATGCGCGTGATGTCCAGGTTAAGCAGCTTCATGGCATGACCTCCCGCATTAGCTGTAGTGGGTTTCGACGGACCATCAGGTTCGATCTATCTATTCACGGGTCACAGGCGCGCCGCCGGAGCAACCCGCCTTCCGTTTAGCATAACACCGGGACGGACGAAACGGCGAGACGGAACTCCTGGTTCGAGTGCGTTCGAGGAACGGTGAAATGATGAATGCTGAAGCGGGTCTCGGGACGATAAGTCTGGTTGCGGGCCTGGTGCTGACCTGCCGATGGTGTGAAGGGACGTCACCTGGGTGGTCTCGACGCGAGGCGCACTGATCGGCGCAGCCGTCCTTTTTCTTGTGCTCACTCGCTACGCGCGAGACGGAACGCGCGGAATCATCGCAAGGCTAGCCCTTGTTAAGTTGGAGCGGCTAGTCCCCAGCTTCGCTTTCGGTTCACTACACCCGGCTACTGCTGCGCCGCCGGACCTGAGGCGTTCGTATCCGCGCGCGCCGCCTCTGAGACCACCTGGTATTCGTGCTCCTTGCCGCTGCCCGGCACGCGGACGCGGATGCGGTCCTTGTCAACGCGAAATTCGGTCTCCTGGCCCACGGGCAGAAGATCGGCGCGCTTGGGCTCTCCCTGACGGATGTGATACTCCATGGTGTCCGAACGCAGCACGTATTCCTGGCAAAGCAGTTCTTGCGTCTTCTTGTGTCGTTTGACCTGGCTCCCGCACGGAACCGAGCTCATGGAGACAATCATCCCTCTCTGGTAGCCGTGTTCCTTCGCGCCCGTCACGCTCGCCGCCCACGCGAGGATTGCAAATAGCGACAATACCGTTCCCACTTTTCGCATGTTAAGCCTCCAACTTGCTCAAATCCCTTGGATGCCGCGGGCTCGGCAAACGGACGCCTCGAAACTTTCTGATTTTCGCGCGCCCCGCTTCATTCGATCGCAACCGTCCCCAAGTCGTACCACCCGTCCGAGGCGCGGCCCCGAATCGCCAGGCGGATCGACGGCTCGCCGGTCCGCGGATCGAGCAGGCCGATCCGGAAGTTGTAAGTCCCGGGCCGTCAAAGACCGCGTCGCCCGGCAGCCATTTCCTGACATCTACAGGGACACGGACGATGGCGCTGTCGTTTCTTTCAACGCTTCCGCTCGGGGGTCGCAACTTCACCGCCAGGCAGCAGTCGCGGTACACTGGCGCGACACCCGCGTTGAGCCACCACATGTGGACCGGCATCATGCGGCCCGTTTTCACTGCCTTCGAGTACTCCAGGCGGCGCAGGATGAAGCGGTACCCCATGCGCTTTTGGGACACTTCAAACTGCTTGTTCCAAGCCGACGGGATCGCGGAGGACTTATGTTACCGAGGTCACGTGCCAGCGCAACGCTTGCCCGAGGATGTAGTCCGCGTCCGGGAATGGCGGTCCGTCCGCCCACGCAAGTGCTGGATGCAGGGGGATGTTCGAGCCTGCGAAAAGTGTGTCAGTACGTGTGTCGGTAAACCGCGGTGTTCAGGGTCTTTTGTGTCGTCTGGTGTCGTTTAGTGTACAACGCAAGTTCTCGAGAATTAGGTAACTTCTTGAAGGAACTAGGGCTGGACTCTCATTTGACACGGTAGAGGTCTACGGTTCGAGTCCGTTCGGGCCTACCACTTACTTCTCGAAGACCACGATGTGTTGCGAGGGCAGCGTCTCCACCGTCCGCACGTGCGCAAGCCCCACCACCCTCATTTCTTTCTCAAGTTGCTCCACACTCATCTTGTGCACTTCTTTGATCGCCACGCGGGGATCCTCTTTGCGGTACTCGACGAAGACCACGCGCCCGCCCGGCTTCAGCGCTTTGCGGACCTTGGTCATGACTTCATAGGGATAGACGAGTTCGTGATAGACATCCACCATCAGCACGATATCTACGCCGTTGACGGGCAGCTTGGGATCGGTCTCACTGCCCTTCACCTCTTCCACGTTCGTGACTTTCAGCGCCGTCGCGCGTCGGCGGATAGCTTCGAGCATTTCGTCCTGGATTTCGACGGCCAGCATCTTGCCCGTCTTGCCAACCTTCGCCGCAATGAGGAACGTGAAATAGCCCGACCCAGCGCCCAGGTCCGCGACAACCTCCCCGCCACGAAGACCTAAGGCATCGATCACAATCGCGGGGTGCTCCTCGTCTTCGCGCTCCGGGCGCTCAAGCCAGGCAATACCGCCTGGCCCCATGACCTGAGCGATCTCCCGACCCAGGTAGAATTTGCCGATGCCATTCGGGTCGTGGATCTCGCGGGTTTGATAGAGGGGCTGGGGTAACGGACTCGAAGCCTGGCTCCGCGCAGCGGGTGAACCGCGGGCTTCTTGGGATGTCTGTGGAGTCGCCGGAGGGTGGTCCTGCAAAGCCTGCGTGCCGGCAGCGATCAAGACCATCGAGAGTGCTACTGGAATTGCACAGCGTTTTAGATCGAGCATAGGAGCCCATCCACTGATCGCGGGCCATTCGGACACCGACAGGCTTGTGGCAGCACTTCATTGGGTTCGACGCTTTGGCGCTCGCTCGGAGCGAGCGCCACGCTCGTGAGGGCGGCCCAGCCGGACGATGATCCCGTTCACTTCTGCTTCATTCCGACGCCGAATTGATTTCCCGCGCCCACCACCCTTCCGTTCGCGACGGCGACGTCCAGCATTTTCTCGCTCTGCACCTGGCGGCCGGTTTCATCCTGCAACGCTGCCACTATCTTCTTCGTGGCGACTTCGATGATTTCTCCGGTGGAAGAGTAGGCAAATCGACCGTCCATGCTGAAGCTGACCCAGCCGGGGGAGTCGCGGAGTTTGACGCTGCCGATCTGCTTGGGCGGCATCACCGTCGCATCGAAGGCGTGAACCGCGTCGTTGGCTCCGTCCACGACCCACAGTTCCTTTTCGTCAGGAGTCAGCGCGATGCCGTGGCTCGGGCACCCGTGGCGCTTGACGGGGCCCAGCTGGTATCCCTGGACCTCCACGCGATAGAGTTTCTGCCCGCGGCGCAGATCGCCCACCTCGAACCCGAGCAGACCATTGACGTTGACGAAGCACAGCGTATTGCTCCCGTTGATCGTGAACGGACGGATGACGTCCGAGAACGGTCCGACGGCGCTCACGATCCTCTGACTCCTGGTGTCTGCGACCGAAAGAAGCGGGGACCTCAAGCCGGCCAAGTAGACGCGTGTGCCATCGAGCGAGCAGATGGTATTGTGCGAACCAGACTGAGTGGTGATGTTCGTGATGACGGCGCCCGCGTCCGCGTTGACCACGCGCCAGAGCTTTCCTTCGAGCTGCGGCACGTAGAGTGTCTGGCCGTCGGGCGAGATCGCCAACCGGTCGCAGCCGCCGTCGTAGGCCCTATCCCATAACTTCTTACCCGTGACGGCATCCAGGGCCATCATCCGGCTGATGGTTGTAACGTAGATCCGGCCCGTCTTCGCGCTTGCCGCTATGCCCTTGACGTTTTCGGGTTCTTCTCCGGGCGGGACATCCCAGGTCGGGATGCGCTTGACAAACCGGAACCCGGCGTCGATGTCGAAGACCAGGATGCCCACGCCGCCATACTCCTGATAGTTGCGAATGCCGGGGCTGGCGACATACAGCAGGCGCTTTTCCTTGCCGAAGGGCGATTGGCCGCGCAGCAGCGAGACTGCACATAACAGAGCAAACAGGCCGCTCGCCAGGAATCGTAGCTTGATGGCGCTCACTGCCTTTCACTCCTGGGTCCGCTGCGGAATTGGCGATCTTGAGCGCGTCAGGTACAGCGCCCCTTCGTGCCTCGGCCCGGCGCGGTCCGGTGCAGCTTGGGTGCGAGGCCGCCTTTCAATCACCTCACCTTCACCACAAAATACTGGATCGAACCGGGTACTTCCTTGAACCAGTGCGGCACTCCCTTGGGGATGACAATCACGTCCCCTTTGGCGAGGTGGCGTGTTTCGGCGCCCACGAGCGTCCCGCCACGAACCTCGTCCGGCGCGGTGTGCTCGCCGCCTGCGAGCGTGCCTCCGGTAAGGAACGTAGCGCCGCCCTCGACCACGTAGAAGATGTCAGTGTCCGTGTTGTGGACTTCCACCACGCCCGGGCTATCGCGCCGCAGACCCATCACTTTGAAGTTGCGCCCGCCGCTGTCATCGAGCAAAGGCTTTCCCGTGGCAAAGGCCTTCTCGACGGTCGCCGCGTCGAAGTGTTCGACCTTGGCCTCCTTGGCCTCCGGTTCCGCGCCTGTCGCCTTTGTCCTGGCAGGATTACGGCCACTGCCGCTTCCAAGCGCTGCGGTGACCGACCCCAAGAGTAACGCGCCCAGAGTTCGTGCAATCCATTTGCGCATCACCATCTTTGTGCCCTCTCGCGGAGGCATGGAGTCTACTCCGGCACGGAGCATACAGCAAGGCGACCTCATTCATAAAGACTCGCCGCCACCGCGCCTTGGCAGCACAGTCCCGATACGCCGTCTCCAGAAGGGAGACGTTTCAGCGAAACGTCTCTACCACCGACTGTTGACTCCGGCGGTTGCCACTCACGCCCCTGCGAAGTAGAATGGGTCTGTGGGAACTCCACTGGTGCAGATCGAGACTGTGTTGCGCCCCCAGCCCCGGCCGGCGTGGCTGAAGGTGCGCTTGGCGTCCGGCGACAACTACCACGAGCTCAAGCGCACGATGCGCGGGCTGGGGCTTCACACCGTCTGCGAGAGCGCCCGCTGTCCCAACATCGGCGAGTGCTGGGAACACCGCACCGCGACGTTTATGATTCTGGGCGGCCAGTGTACGCGGCGTTGCGCCTTCTGCGCGGTGCCCAAGGGCCGCCCGATGGCGGTCGAATGGGACGAGCCGGAGCGCGTGGCCCGCGCTGCGGAGACGATGGGCCTGCGCTATATTGTGGTTACCTCTGTCGATCGCGACGACTTGAAGGACGGCGGCGCTACCGTCTTTGCGCACACCATTGCGGCCTTGCGACAACGGATTCCGGGCTGCAAGGTGGAGGTGCTGATCCCCGATTTTCGCGGCTCGGATGCTGCCCTCGGGATCGTGCTCGGCGCCGGCCCGGACGTGCTGAACCACAACATCGAAACCGTACCGCGGCTCTACAGCGTGGCGCGCCGCGGCTCGCGCTACGAGCGCTCGCTCCGGCTGCTCGCCCGCTCCCGAGAAATCGAGCCTTCGATCCCTACCAAGTCCGGACTCATGGTCGGCCTGGGCGAGACCTTCGGCGAGCTCTTGGCGGTGCTCGGCGACTTGAGCGCGGCCGGCGTCGAGATTGCCACGATTGGCCAGTACCTGAGGCCCAGCCGGGATCAGTTGCCCGTGGCCCGCTACTATACCCCGGAAGAGTTCGCGACCCTCAAGCACGAAGGGGAACACCTGGGCATCCGACACGTTGAGTCCGGGCCGCTGGTCCGCAGCTCCTACCACGCCCACAAGCAAAGCCGGTCTATCGTGGCGCTATGAAGTGGACTGGTCAGCCCACCGATGCCAAATCCCGCTGACAAGCTGAAACTCGCGCGGCGACACTTGGAGCGGGTGCAAGCCGCGTGGGATACACCGACTGACTGGGACGACCTGTCAATTTACGGTTTGTATTGCCTTGAGGCCGCCGTAGA
>QHZK01000184.1 GCA_003224635.1 Acidobacteriota bacterium
CGCGGATTCCGGCGTGGACGGGACCACGATTGGCCTGCCTGCGGGTCACCTGCACCGATTTCAAGCCACTTCGAACACTTCGGATGTCCTCGGCCTCGGCCCCCGGCCTTACGACCTTATCGAGTTGCCCACCAACGGTGAAGTGGTCGTTGTTCTGGAATGGGACGATCGCTTCGGCGCGTCGACCAACGACTACGATCTGTTCCTGGTTGAGCAAAGCACAGGGGCCGTCGTCGCGCGCAGCACGAATCGGGATTGCCCTTTTGCCACGCCGCGGGACCCGGTCGAGTGCTTTGACTATACATACACTGCGAGCAGCCCAAACCCGGACTCATTCCACATTGTTATTCAGAACCCCGGCAACAGCGCGGCGGTGAAAAACCTCAACCTGTTTTTCTTCGAGCCGGAGTGCGCGCAGCACGGGCCGGTTACGCTCGCGCCCACGCACGAGAGGCACAACTACAACACACCTTCGCGCAGCGTGCCAGCCGAATCGGACGCGGGCGGCTCGCCGGTCAGCGTCACTTCCGTAGGAGCGATCTGCTCGGCAAGCACTACTGCCGCTACCGTGTTTCCCAGCGATTCAAGTTGCCTTGATGCGACCCACTCGACCATCGAATTCTTCAGCAGCATCGGGCCCACGGTGGATGGGCGCCAGAAGCCCGACGTGAGCGGGATCGACGGCGTTTCTATCACCGGGGCCGGCAGTTTTGAAAATCCGTTCTTCGGCAGCTCGGCCGCGACGCCGCACGCGGCAGGCGTGGCGGCGCTGCTTCTGCAGTCCGCGCCCTGCCTGCTGAGCGGCGCTCCGGGCGCCCGCGATGACGTGACCGCCCGGACCACGTTGCGGAACCTGATCTTGAATAACGCCGTGCCCCTCGGCAGCCCTGTGCCGAACGATGTCTTCGGTTACGGTCGCCTCGACGCCCTGGCCGCTGCCAACCGGACCCTTGCCAGCGCCGCAGGCGCCACCAACCAGACTGTGAGCGGCAACGTTCCGACCGGCGCGACGTTGAGCGCGGCGCAAATCGGTTTCAGCGATCCCAATATGTGCCCGCTTTCGCTCAATGTGGTCACGGGAGGTTGCAACGCGGGGTCGGGCGGCCAGATTAACTGTCCGTTCGGCGCTCATAACGTGACGCTCACCGCCAGCAACAACGGTGTCACCATGTCACCGTCGGCCAGCGTCACGATTACGGTGACGAACTTTGCCGTAAGCGTCTCGCCTGCGACCGCCAGCGTCAAGGCGGGCCAGTCAGCCACTTATACGGTCAGCGTTCAGCCGCAGAACGGCGCCTTCAGCAATTCCATCGCGCTCGCATGCTCGAACCTGCCCGGCCTTGCTTCCTGCTCGTTCTCGCCGAGTTCGGTAACGCCAGGCGCGAACACGGTAACGTCCATGTTGACAGTTTCGACTACGGCTGCCTCTGCCCTCGTCAAACCTCCGGCCGGCCACGCTCCTCAACTGCCCCTGTATGCGCTGAGGCCGAGGCTGAGGCTGAAGCTGGGCGGGCTGGCGCTGGTTGGCTTGGGTCTGTTGTCGGTTGGAAGGCGCAAAAACCGCAGCCGCCGCTTCGCGCTGGCGTTAGGCTTGGCGTTGTCGCTCGTTGTCGCCGCCGTCCAAGCGTCGTGCGGCGGAGGCGGAAGCCAGCCCCCTGCTTCGAATCCTGGGACGCCGGCGGGGAACTATACCATCACCATCAGCGGGACTTCGAGCTCGCTGGCCCAGTCGGCCAGCGCCGCACTCACAGTGAATTGAATCATGGTTCATTGAGCCATTGAGTGGCCGCCTCGCTAGTCAGTAGTTGCAACTTGCCTAGTGGGTCGGCTAATCTCAGGACGATATGTAGGAGGTTTTAATTGAAAACAACTGTATTGATGGGAATGGTAATCATTCTCAGCGGCGCGCTCGCCTTGTTCCCGCAGAACACCGACGCGCCGGCCGCCTTTGACGGCCAAACGAACGGGTTGGTGGACCAGGCGACCCACGCGGCCGATCAGGACACGTTTGAAGAGGTTGAAGAGATCAGCGACGGGCTTGGCCCGCTCTACAACGCGCAGTCCTGCCGCGAGTGCCATCAGAGCCCGGCGTCGGGCGGCATAAGCCAGATTGCCGAACTTCGCGTCGGACACTGGGGCGCGAACGGGCAGTTCGAGAATCCGAGTATCCCTATCAACGACGGCAAGGCAGTCATCACGGGGCGCACCCTGGTGAACCTTCGGGCCATCTGCCCGAACGCAGCATTCCCTGACATCGAGCTTCAGGAGCGAGTGCCCAACAGCGAGAACATACGGACGGATCGCCTATCGCTCAGTCTCCTCGGCGACGGATTTGTGGAGGCCGTTCCCGACCAGGCGCTGCTCGACCTCGCGAGGGGCCAGTGCCGCTCCACACTTGGCCGGATCTGCGGGCAGGTTCTTTATGTTCCCATCCTCGAGGCGCCGGGAAAGACCGGCGTCGGGCGCTTCGGCTGGAAGGACCAGCACGCGAGCCTCCTCTCCTTCTCAGCCGACGCTTACTTGAACGAAATGGGCATCACCAACAAGCTGATTCCCGACGAAGTCACGCTGCTGTGCAACACCGTCTCCGAGCCGAACAATACGCCGGATTCCGACGGGCTTGAAGACACTGACCACTTCGCGCGATTCGTCAGGGCGACGAAGGCGCCGCCTCGCGACACGGCGCTCGCCAAGACGGCCGAGTCCCAGGAGGGCTCCAAGCTGTTCGACAAGATCGGGTGCGACACGTGCCACGTCCGCACCCTGCTCACGGCGCCCGCCGGGACGGCGGTCAACGGCGGGGCCTTCACGGTCCCCGACGCGCTCGGGAGCAAGCAGTTCCATCCTTTCGGAGACTTCCTGCTCCACGACGTGGGCACGGGCGATGGCATCGCGGTGGCGATGGCAGAGCACTACGGCAAGGCCGCGACGACGCGAACGTGGATGAAGTTCTCCTACCAGGACCTCCAGACTGCGGCCAATAAGGTGCGTACGGCGCCGCTCTGGGGAGTGCGAACGCACTCCAGGCTGATGCATGATGGCGCCTCCCTGACGCTGACCAACGCTATCCGCCGTCACCAGGGAGAGGCCCGCAGGGTCACCGAGAAGTTCAGGCGCCTGAAGCCCGAGCAGAGGGAAGCCCTGCTCACTTTTCTCAAGTCGCTGTGACAGTTGAAGTAGCGCCGCCGTCCCGGCGGCTGGCGCTGGGGTACGCCTCGCCCGAGTGAGAAGAGGTCGGCAGGATGCCGGTACCACACAGGGGACCGGGGTCAATGTTCCCGGGTCCCGCGCGGCGATCGGCGCCCGGGCCGCCCCCTCGGCGGAGCTGGCCGGTCATCACACGGTCGGCGACAAACTGGCCGTCGGTCTCCTTGCCCACTGCGAAAACGCGGTCGCCCGCCTTAAGGTCCTTCAGAGTGATTGGCTGGCCATCCTTGATGAAAACGGTCTGGTCATTGACCACGATCGTCTTGTCGCCCTGTCTCGGATTTCGGACCTTGATCTGATTTCCGTCGATCGAGGTGATCTCCCCGAAGGCTCGGTTGCCGCCAAAGCGCTGCATTTCCTGGTCTGTGACACGGTGCACCACCAGAGCGACAAGCTCCTTGTTGTCGCTGGCGCGGCCCCTGACGAAGACGCGGTCGCCCGGCTTCAAGTCCTCGAGCTGGAGGTTCTTCTGGGCGTCCCTCCGCCCCTCCTGGTATTGAGTCTGATCGTTCACCATGACGGTTTGTGCTGTACCGTCCATCTTCTTGATCTCAAGGCGGTCGACTCCGACGGATGCGATCATTCCGAATACGCCTTCGCTCCCCTGCGTCGGTCCCTGTCTTCCCGGACCGCGCCGCTGCCCCTGCCTCTCGGCCTTGCGGTCGGCGGGCTGGTTCTGACCGGCGGCTGCGACGAGGCAGCCAGATAGCAGCAGGCCCGTCACCAACGTTGACAAAATGTCTTTGCGCATTCAACCCTCCTGTGAGCTTAAACGTCTAACGCGTGAAGAGGGTTACAGGGAAAATCCGGCGGAAAGACGGATTAGCCCAACGAGGGGTGAAACCAGAGAGGCTCCGGCAACGTCTGACAGTAGAGAAATCACGGGACCGAGAAAGCAGGCATGGCTCGGGAGGAACCGTTGCAAATCGCTGATTCAGAAGGTTGCGCAGCCAGGCGAGTGCTTTTCTTCACCATCCTGGGTACTGGTTGGGGATTGCTGCTGGGGCTAAATGCGTTCGCGCAGGCCTCGGGGCCTACGACGATCGCGAGTATTGGCACCGGCGGCGCCATCACAGGTCGCGTGCGCGGGCCTGGCGGCGTCGCGATTCCGGGCGCCACCGTCGAACTCATTGAGACGCAAACCGGCGAGCGCAAGCAGACCTGGAGCGACGAGTCCGGGAACTACACCCTGACGGGAGTCAACCCAGGAACCTACAAACTCCAGGTATCGCTGGTGGGCTTCCGGACCGATGTTCGCCAGCCGGTACCGGTGGTTGCGGGAAAGGCGCTCCAGGTCAAAGTCGCACTCGTCATGGCCCTGCCTGAGGACGCAACGGCGGGACAAGAGCAGCGGTCCGGGAGGCCCAACCTAGCGTCGCTGCCGCTGGAAGTCCGCGAGCGCCTTCGCAATATCGCGGCCGCGAACGCCGAGGGTGGGGGTGCGGGTGGCGATTTCGCCGGCGCTAACGGGGCCGACGCGGTGCGGTTCTCAGAAAACGGGGCCGCGAGCGGCCAGGCCCAGGCCGAATCCTCCGACGCTGCGGGCGCTGACTCCGGCGCGGCGGACTCGAATTCGAGCGCCGCTAATTCGTTTCTGCTGTCTGGAAGCGTTGGAGGCACCCCCTCGCCTGGCGAGCAGGAGGGCCAATGGCGCGAGCGCGTCGAGGAGTTCCGTCGCTCCCACGACTCGCAGAACATTCCGGGCTTCGGCGGAGGCGGGGGGTTCGGTGGGGGAGGCGGATTCGAAGGCCCGGTGATATTCTTCGGTGGGGGGCCTGGCGGCCGCGGGGGCAGGCGGGCGCAGGTCAACCGCGTTCGAGGCAACGTTTCCGAGCGCTACTCAAACTCCGCTCTCGACGCTCATCCCTATCCCTTGAATGTGCCGCAGTCGCGTCAGATTGCCTACTATCAGGAGCGGGTGAACGCCTCCATCGGCGGCCCGCTCGTGATCCCCAAAATCTATCATCGCCCGGACAAGACCAGCTTCTTCGTACACTACGACCTGCAGCGCAGCAAGAGCCCGTTTGACAGTTTCGCGACGGTGCCCACGCTCGAGGAGCGTCAGGGCGATTTCTCGAAGAGCGTTATCGCCTCCGGCCCCTTCGCCGGAACGGTCCCGACGATTTACGATCCGCAGTCGAATCCGCTCGGCCCTCGTCAGCCGTTCACCGGCAATAGGATTCCGACCATCGATCCGGCGGCGCAGGGCCTGCTCAAGTACATCCCGCTGCCTAACCTGCCGGGAAGCGTGCAGAACTTCCACCTCCAGGAAGCGCTGCCTTCGGACAACGACCGCGTCATGGCCCGTATAGGCCAGCAGATTTCCGCCAAGGACAGCCTCAACGCCTTTTATTTCTTTAATTCCTCGCGCTCCGAGTCGGTGAGCAGTTTCCCCGGCCTTACCCAGAACATTTCGGTGCGCGGCCAGAACTTGAGTCTGAGCGAGACGCACGCCTTCAGCCCGCACACGGTCAACACGCTTTCGTTCAGCTTCAACCGGCAGCGAAGCTCGACCCTGAATCCCTTCGCTTTTGAGCAGGACATTGCTGGGGAGCTGGGAATTCAGGGTATTTCGCAGGACCCTCGGGACTGGGGCCTGCCCATGATCGCCTTTACCAATTTCGGCGGTTTGAGCGACGTCATTCCCTCGCTGGTCCGCAGCCAGACGGTGCGGGCCTTCGATTCTGTCCTCGTGAACCGCGGCAAGCACAACGTGCGGGTAGGCGGCGAGTTGCGCCGCGTCGAGCGCAACTCGCTTACCGACCCTGACGCACGCGGCACCTTTACCTTCAGCGGCTACGCGACGAGCGACTTCACGTCGCAGGGCGCTCCAGTGCCCGGCACAGGGTTTGACTTCGCGGACTTCTTGCTGGGACTCCCGCAGGTGACGTCGGTGCGCTTTGGGACCGGCGCGAACTATCTCCGCTCCTGGGTCTACGCCGGATTCGTGCAGGATGACTGGCGCGTGGCCTCGAGATTGACCCTCAACCTGGGCCTGCGCTACGAGTACTTCCAGCCTTTCACGGAGAAGTACGGTCACCTGGCCGACCTCGCCATCGGTCCCGATTTCTCGTCGGTCGCAGTGGTGACCGGCCTCGCGCCGGGCCCGTTGCCGGCGTCGCTGCTTCGGAGCGACAAGAACAATTTCGGGCCGCGAGTCGGCCTGGCGTTCAGGCCCTGGACGCAGCGTCGCCTCGTGATCCGCGCAGGCTACGGGGTCTTCTACGACAGTTCCATCTACCAGCGGCTGACGCCGAACCTCGTCGACCAGCCGCCGTTTGCCGAGGCCTCGACCCTGATCACAACGCCCAGCCAGTTGCTGACGCTTGAGAACGGCTTTCCGACGATCGCTCCCGGCGTCGCGCGGAACACCTACGCTGTCGATCCCTACTTCCGCACGCCCTACGGTCAAACGTGGAATTTTGCGGTCGAGGACGAGGTTGCCCGCAACGTCATCCTCTCGG
>QHZK01000185.1:0-11807 GCA_003224635.1 Acidobacteriota bacterium
ATGCTGCGGACCTTCAGCGAGTCGCTGGTGGCCGATCAGATGTAACTGCGGTTCTCTTCCTCGAAAGAGGCCAAGCCTTCCGATACCGGAGCGATTGTCGTGGATATGGGGTTTTGGGTTCGCGAGGGAGCACAGGAGCTGAGATCGCACCTCCTACGAGAGCGAAAGCGATCCCTCGTGGAAGCAAAGAAGCGTATCGTCCTGGCAAGAGACGGCTGTCTTGTTTGCGAAGCTTGCGGAGCCTCCTCGGAAGCTCTCCCAGCGGAACTGGGCGAAGCTTGCTTCGAGGTTCACCATTTGAAGCCGCTTTTTCAACTCAGCGCCGAACAGGTCACGAGGTTGGATGACGTGGCACTCCTGTGCGCCAATTGCCATCGGATGATACACTGGACTTCCCTGCTGATGCCATTGTCTCAGTTTAAGGCTGTCTTTAGAATAGGCCGATCGGGCATCACAAAGACGCGACGTTCCCGCGGTCTTGCGGCAACACGCCGATGAGTGAAATCACATTGAGGAGCGGCTCGCTACGGCGATTTGTCGGTCGGACGTCCGGGCGCCCACGAATGAGCACAGCGAGCCTGCGCTATCTCACTCTGCTCGCACTCGCTGGCTTGATCGCTTCACTCCTCTTCTCACTTATCTTTGGGGCGCGCTACAAATCAGGGGCTGCGGAGGACCACAAGGCCAGCCGAAGCGCGGCGAAGGAGTCTCGGACCACGCCAGGCAAAACGGGCAAGCCAGGCGCAGCGGGCCACTCCGACGCCATCCAAACCGCGCGCAATCTGGGCAAGGCGTACTACGAACAAGGCAAATACCCGGAAGCGATCGCCGAGTTTCAGAAAGTGGCGGCTTCGGGGCGCGCCGTAGCGGCGGACCATCTCGACCTCGGCATGTCCTTGATCCAGGCGAACAACCTCGACGCCGCCCTGGGCGAGCTGACAACGGCCAAGCAGATGGACGCCAAACTCACGGCCGTCGATTACAACCTCGGCATCCTGTACAAGCGCGAGCTGCGCTATCCGGATGCCGAAGCCGCCCTCAAGCGCGTGGTCGAGGCCGACTCGCGCGACCCCGCGGCGTGGTTCAACCTGGGGACCGTGTATTCGGCCGAGCGGAGACTACCCGAAGCGCTGGACGCGCACCAGCACGTGCTCCAGATGGGATTCGGCCGCGGGCAGAACTTCTACGTCGCGTCGCTCTTTCACACGTTCACTATCCTGACGCGACTGAAACGGCCGGACGAGGCGCAGAAGGTCTTGAAGATTCACGAGCAGTTGCGCGACAAGGTGCCCACCATCTCCTTGCAGAACCCGGCGCTCGAGGGCGGCAAGTACGGCGCCATCCAGGTGCCCCCGGCGGAGGCTCGGGTGGCGTCAGTCAACGCCGGGAGAGTGACGTTTGCCGACATCACCGCGAGGCTTGGCATTTCGCTCTCGCCTGCGGCAGTCACTCGTTCCGGCGATCTCGGGCGCGCCGCCGCCTCGCATTTCGGTCCCTCCGTTGCCGTGGGCGACTACGACGGCGACGGCCATCCCGACCTTTACGTGGTCGTCCCGGCGGCTACGAATCACTTGTTCCATAACCACGGCAATGGGACGTTCACCGACGTGACCGAAAAGGCGGGCGTGGCCGGACGGGGCGGAAGCGTCGCCGCCGCGTTTGCCGACTACGACAACAGCGGCCATCCGAGCCTTTTCGTGGCCGGTTTGAACGGGATCACGCTCTATCGCAACAAGGGTAGCGGTAAGTTTGTGGACGAAACCGAGAAAGCGGGCCTCAAAGGCAAGCCCGGCGAACTAGATACGCGCGCCGTGCTCTTCGACGCTGACGACGACGGATTCCTGGATCTGGTCGTGACCGCCTACGTCGATCTGAACTCGCCGCGCAAGCCCTCGTCCGTCTTCCCCGATGATTTTTCCGGCGTCCCCAGCCGCTTCTACCGCAACAACGGCGACGGCACGTTCACGGACCTGACCGCCTCCTCCGGTCTTGCGTCCGCCAAGGGTCGCATGCGAGGCGCGGTTTTCGCTGACTTTAACAATGACGGCTACGCCGACCTGCTCTTTGTGCGCGACGACGGCCCGCCGCTGCTTTACATCAATCAAGGTGAGGACAAGTTTGTGGACGCGACTGCGGACGCAGGCCGGGCCCTCTCCGAATCCGTCGCCATCGATGCCCAAGTCGCCGATTTCAACCATGACGGCAACTTTGACGTGCTCCTGTGGTCGCCCTCGGGCTGTCGCGTGCTCCTGAATCGCGGCGGCGCCAAATTCGAAGCCTCGACAACGTTACTCACGCCTTCCAAGTCGCGCGGAACCGTGGCCGACCTCGACGGCGACGGCTTCGACGATCTCGTGGCGGTTGACGACAACGGATGGTCGCACTTCCTTGCCAACCGCGGCGGGCTTTTCCTGTCCAGCTCCGTAAGCTTTCCATCCGCCCGGGACCAGGCGCTCGTGTCGCTCGCTCCAGCGCTCTTGAGCAGCCCTGCCAAGCTCAACCTTCTTGCGTTCACGTCGAGCGGGCGATTTGCCGCCTTCGAGAAGGAGGGGCCGCCCTCGCACTGGCTGGAGGTGAAGCTCGACGGCTTCAAGAGCAACAAGCAGGGCATCGGAACCGTCGTTGAGCTCAAGTCAGGGAATTTCTACAAGAAAGTCGCAGTCACCTCGGGGCCCGTGCGCGTCTTCACCGGCGAACTGGCGAAGCTCGACGTGGTGCGCGTGACCTGGCCCAATGCCATCGTGCAAAACACCATCGACGTGGCCACCAACAAGCCCCTGGAAGTCCGCGAGTCGGAGCGCCTGGCGAGTTCGTGCCCGTTCCTCTACGCGTGGGACGGAAAGCAATACAAGTTCTTCACTGACATTCTGGGTGTCGCGCCGCTGGGTGAGCTCCTGCCCGACGGAAGCCGCATCAAACCCAATCCGGAAGAATTCGTGCGGCTCGGCGACGGCTTGCGCGACCGGAACGGCCTCTACTCGTTTCAGATCACGGACGAGATGCGCGAGGCGGATTACCTCGACCAACTGCGCCTGTTTGCGGTCGATCATCCCGCGAGCGAAGAAGTCTACGCCAACGAGATTTACTCCTCTTCGCCTGTCCACCCGGCGCTCTACTCGATGCGCGACAAACGCTTCCCCGTATCGGCGGTGGACGATCACGGCTCGGACGTCCTGCCCTTGATCCGCGAGCGCGACGGCCGGTATCCGACGGGCTTCCGCCGCAATCGAATCCTGGGCCTGGCCGACCTGCACTCCTTGACGCTTGACCTCGGTGGGTTTCCCGATTCAGCGCCCGTCGCGCTATATCTCACGGGCTGGGTCTTCTGGACGGACTCAAACGCGTCGCGCGCGCTGATGTCAAACTCCCGGCTGCGGATGATTCCCCCTTACCTTCAGGTGCGCAACGCGCGCGGCGAGTGGGTCACAGCGGTTCCGGACATGGGCCTGCCGAGTGGCACGAACCGCACGATGCGCGTTGATCTGACCGGCAAGTTCCCGTCCGCGGACCATCGCGTGCGGATCGTCACCAACCTCTGCGTCTACTGGGACCAGATCTTCTTCACGACGGATGACCGGCCCCTGGGCAACGCGCTCGAGCCCGGCTTTGCAGCTTCGGGCGCGGGAGATGGCGAGCGTGGTCCAGGGACGCAACCGCCTGCGGGACTGCCAGCCACTGAACTGCCGCTGGTCTCGGCGGAGCTGCACTACCGCGGTTTCTCGACGCCCTCGAGCGATCCTGAGCACTTGAGGCCTGACTGGTTCGATTACGTCCACGTTATGGCCGAGGCGCCGTGGAATCCGTTCCTGGGCCGCTACACACGATACGGAGCCGTGGACAACTTGCTCGAGGGAACCGACGATCGCCTGGTAGTGATGGCGACGGGAGACGAGGCCACGGTGACGTTCAGCGGCCGGCGACTGCCGCTGTTGAAGCCGGGCTGGAAGCGCGACTTCTTCCTGTACGCGCGCGGCTACGCCAAGGACGGCGAACCCAATACGGCGTATTATCGGACGGTCGAGCCGCTGCCCTTTTATGAAATGGCCAACTATCCCTATAGCCTGGCCTCTGGTCGGTCCTATGGCCCGCAGCAACACTATCCGAACACGCCCGAACAGCGGCGGTACCTGCGCGAATACGAAACGCGCCCGGCCCGCCTGCTGATCCCGCCGCTGGCGCCCGTGTTCTAATCTAATCCGCAGATTACGCAGATCGCGCAGATTTAGCAGCAGGTAGCGCAGACCTGGATTTTCAGGTCTGCGGTTCTTCAAAGCAACCCCGCAGACCTCAAAAGCGAGGTCTCCGCTACTTCTACTTCACTGCCGACCTGTCAGGCCGCGCGGTCCTCTATTGCCTTTGGATGCTCTTCTCGGGCATATTGGGCGCTCAGGAGACGACGTGATGTGGCAATGGGCCTTGCTCATGGGAGCTGTACTGGCCGGCGCGACGGCCGTGGAGGCCGCCCCGCAGACGATCGACGACGATCATAGATCGCCGCTACAGGGCGCGGCGGGAGAGAACAAGAAGACGAACTTTCTCACGCCGATCCTGCTCGATACCGACATCGGCACCGACATCGACGACGCGTTCGCCCTGACACTCGTCATGCGCAGCCCGGAGCTGGAGCTGCTGGGCGTCACCACCGTCAGTGGCGACACCGCCGCGCGCGCGCGCCTGGCGGCGAAGCTGCTCTGGGAATCCGGGTTCCAATTTGTGCCCGTGGCAGCCGGAAAGCCCGGAAAGCCTTTGCCCCAGGAGCAGACCCGGTGGGCGGACGGCTTCTCGAGCCCGCAAATACGGCAGGAACCGGCGCTTGACCTTTTGAAGGCCGAAATCGAGCGGCGTCCGGGAAAAATTACGCTGGTAGCCATCGGCCCGCTGACCAACGTGGCCGAGCTGATCGAGCGTGAACCGGCGACCGCGAGCAAGCTCAAGCGCATCGCTCTGATGGGCGGCTCCATCGCTCACGGCTACGGCCAGGCCCTCGAGCCCGCCGCCGAGTACAACATCGCCTCCGATCCCAAAGCCGCTCAAGCCGTGTTTAGCTCTGGCATTCCGATCCTGATGGCGCCGCTCGACGCGACCGCCATGCTCGAGCTGGGTCCCACGGCTCGCCATCGGGTGTTCACTCACCTCACCACTTTGACCGACAGCTTGACCATCCTCTACCACCTTTGGAACAGGCCCGCGCCGATCCTGTTTGACCCTATGGCGGTCGCTTTGCTCATCGAGCCGGACCTCTGCGCGCCGGGGAAGCCCAACGCCACCGCGGCGCTCAGGACGAATCCGCGAAAGTTCTTCGCTTTTTACCTCGGTCGCGTCGCGCCCTGATAGGTTCCAGGTTTCAGGTTCCAGGTATCATGCACTCTGAAACCGACACCTGACACCTGGAACCCGTCTTCAGTCGAACACGACCGTCTTGTTTCCGTAGACCAGCACCCGGTTCTCGAGGTGCGCCCGGACGGCGCGTGCCAGCACGAGCTCTTCCAGGTCCTTGCCCTTGCGGACCAAGTCCTCAACCGAATCGCGGTGGCTGATGCGGATCACATCCTGAGCGATGATGGGGCCGTCGTCGAGCTGCGTCGTGACGTAGTGGGCTGTGGCGCCGATCAGTTTGACCCCGCGCTGGTAAGCCTGGTGATAAGGTTTCGGTCCCACGAACGCGGGAAGAAACGAGTGATGAATGTTGAGGATGCGATTGGGGTAGTGTCCGACGAAGCCGTCACTCAGGACCTGCATGTACCTGGCCAGGACAATCAGCTCGACCTTCCTTCGCTCGAGCTCTTCCAGAATGCGGGCTTCCTGCTCCAGCTTGTCTTCCTTGGTGATCGGAAGAAAAAGGTACGGGACCCCGAAGTGTTCCGCAATCGGCCGGCAGGCGGGGTGATTGCTGATGACTGCCGCGAGCTCTGCCCGAAGTTCGCCCGCGCGATGGCGAAGCAGAAGGTCGTACAGACAATGGTCTTGCTTCGAAGCCAGGATCGCGGTCTTCGGGACCTCGTCTGAGAGCCGCAACTCCCAGCGCAGGTCGAGCTCGCGCGCGAGCGGCTCGAACGCCGGGGCGACCTGCTCCTTCGGTAAATCGAAGCCCCCGAGCTCCCACTCAACGCGCATCAAAAAAAGCCCGGCTTCTCTGTCGCTGTGCTCGTCCGCGTGCAGGATGTTTCCGTTATGCCGGTAGACGAAGTCCGAGATGAGGGCGACCAGGCCTTTTCGGTCCGGGCATGAGATCAACAGGACCGCATTCCCCGGCAACATCACTCGGGCCCGCCAAACACGAACACCCCGCCCATGCGTACGCGCACGAGGATGTCCTGCCGGCCTTGCGAATTCTGGAAGAGAAGTTTCTGGCGAAGGCCGGCGCTGTCCTGGGGCAGGCCGTGCAGATCGCTCTGGACGTATCCTATCCAGGTATGAGCGTCGAGCGACCGGAGCCGATACACGTCGGGGACGTTGATCTCCACGTCGCCGTAATTGACGCGGAGCTGCTCGCGACCCACGAGACCGGTGACGCGGACGTCGCCATCCACGCACTTGAGCGTGAGGTCGGCGTCGTAGGGCATTTTGATGCGGAAATTCACCGAAAGCTTAGACTCGCCTCGGAAGGGCCGCCGCAAACTCCGCCCCGGATAAATCGTGCGCAGGCGCACTTCCTTGTCCTGCCCCGCGAGGTCGATCCGGATGAGGTCGAAAAGGTGCTCGGCCTTGCGCTCGGAGCCAGCCCTGACCGTCTTTTCTGCTTCCACTTCAACGCGCGGCTCGTCCCACCCTTCGATGCGCACGTCGCCCATGCGCGTGTCGACGATCAGCATGCCGTAAGAAAAAAGCCGCGCCGCATGCCGGGAAGTGTGCGTGAACTCATCGGCGCGGACGCTGGCGGGCGAAAGAAGGAGCAGGCAGAAAAAGGATAAAGTGTAAAGGGTAAAGTGTAAAGCGCGGGGCCGGAATTTGACACGATCGATTACTTTCATCCTTCACCCTTTACACTTCACACTTCATTTGCGGACCTCTGGGGCTTTCCGCAAGGGCCTGGTTTCGACCACGCCCTGGCCTTCTTTGACCACAAAGATGCGGTCGACGGAGAGGTTTGTGGCGGCATCTTTCTGGCCGCTGGGCCAGCTAACTTCGAGCCGGTCAATCTTCGTCGCTGCGCCCACCCCGAAGTGAAGACGCAGGTCGCTCGACGAAAGATAGCTCCCTCCGCTCCGCACTTCATCGTACTCGGTGAGGCCGCCCGTCGCAACCGTGACTTTGGCGCCGATGCCGTCGCGGTTGCTTCTCGTGCCGACGGTCTGCACCAGAATCGAGTGGCGCGGGTTCTTGTGCGCATGACGGAGCAGGTCGGGCGAGTCATTCATGTTGGTCACCAGAATTTCGACGTCGCCATCATTGTCATAGTCCGCAACGGCAAGCCCGCGGCTGACTTTCTTCGCGGCGAAGCCGGGCCCGGAACGCAGGCCCACCTCGTCAAATTTGACGCCGCCCTGGCCGGGTCCGCGTTTGTGAAACAGCAGCTTGCGCTCGGCGTAAGTGATCCCTGTCTGGTACCGGTCGATCTGCGGAAACACCTGCCCGTTGGCCAGGATGACGTCCTTCCAGCCGTCGTTGTCGTAATCGAGGAATTTGGCGCCGAACGTGGTGAAGAGCCAGCCGGCGTCGCCGAGACCGGCCACGTAGGTAGCGTCTGTGAACGTGCCGTCGCCGTTGTTGTGATAAAGGTTCTTGGTATCGTCCGAGAAGTTGCCCTTCACCAGGTCCGGCCAGCCGTCGTTATCGTAGTCGGCGAAGTCGGTCCCCATGCCGGCTTGTTCCTGGCCCTCGCCGCTGTAAGCCACTCCCGCGGGAACGCCGACGTCGGTAAACGTGCCGTCGCCGTTGTTATGGTAGAGCGAGCTGGGGGTCGAGTCGTTGGCGACGTACACGTCGGGGCGGCCGTCCTTGTCGTAGTCGCCCCACACCACACCGAGGCCGTAGTACTTGTCGGGATCGATGCCCGCCTTCTCGGTCACGTCCGTAAACGTTCCGTTGCCGTTATTGTGAAACAGGATGTCGCGACCGCCGGGAAGGCCGCGCGGGCCGCAGAAGGTCGAAATGCCCCGATAAGTGCAGTTGGGTGCGCTGCCCGGCTCGCCGAGATGGTTGATATCGACATCGAGGTAGTTGGCGACGTAAAGGTCCAGGCGACCGTCGTTGTCGTAATCGCCGAAGGCGCACCCCATACCCCAGCCGTGGCCGCGCACGCCCGCCTTTCCGGTCACGTCGGCAAAGGTCCCGTTGCCGTTGTTGTGATACAGAACGTTCCCGCCGTAGTAGGTGACGTAAAGATCGTCGTGACCGTCGTCATCGTAGTCTCCAACGCAGACTCCCATGCCCCAGCCGGTGTGGTCCAGACCCGAGCCCAAGGTCACATCCGTGAACTTGCCGTCGCCGTTGTTGCGATAAAGCCGCGAGGGCGGGCTGTCCCCGCGCTTCCAGTGCTCGAAGGTGGAGCCATTCACCAGGAACAGGTCGGGAAAGCCGTCGTGGTTGTAATCGATCCACGCCGCGCCCCCGCCGCCCTTGGCCTCGATGATGTACCGCTTCTCAGGCCCGCCGCTGGTCAGCTTGAAGTGGATACCGGCTTTTCCAGAGACTTCGACGAACTGATCGAGCGTGGCGGAGCGTGGGACGGCAGGGAGGCGCGTTGTTCCTGGTCGAGGCACGCCCGGTTCAAGCCTGACCCCGAGCACCATTGCAGCCATCATGGCCGGGACGACAAGGCGCGCTGTGTTGGACGATGTATTCAACAATCTCTACCGCTCGGCGGGATTGCCTCCGCCGGCTTGCTGAAAAAAGCTTCTCGAGCTATGTCATTCCGAGCGTAGCGAGGAATATCGCTCTGGCAATAGACGACACTTACGAGATTCCTCCTCGCTTCGTTCCGGACCGTCGGCGGCTCCTCGGAAGATTTGCGACGAGCCTTTCCGCAAGCTCTTACGGCTGTTTTCCCGCGACGCCCGAACTGACGCTTTGGCGGCGCGCGTTGATCTGAGCGCAGACCGCGAACTCGCGCTGCGCGAGTTCCTTGTCACCCATTTGTTGATACGCCCGCGCCAGCGCGTAGTGAGCTTCCACATCGTCCGGCTTCAGTTCCAGAGCGCGCCTCAACTCGGTCCCCGCCGCGGCGAGCTGCTTCTTGGCGAGCAGCGCGCGTCCTAGGCCGTAATGCGCCTGGAACGCTTCCGGCTTCAGACGGATTCCCTTGCCATAGAAATCTTCCGCCCGGTCAAGATTTCCCTGCTCGAGTTCAATGTCGCCCGCCAGCCAGTAGGAATCGTAAAAGTTCGGGTTGAGCTCGATCTCCCTCTTGAACTCGTCGAGGGCCGGCTTGCGGTTCCCCTGGCTCTGGTACGCGTACCCCAAATGGTAATGGGCGAGCGGAAGCTGGGGCGCAAGCGCGAGGGCTTTCTTGAATTGCTCGATGGCGGGAACGGTACGGTTCAGGTTGTGGTAGGCGCGCCCGAGCAATAGGTGCGCTTCCGCGTTGTCCGGCTCGAGGCGAAGAAAGGTCTCGAGCGGCCCGACCGCGCGCGCGTACTGCTTCTCACTTAGATTCACGAGGGCGAGATTGTAATAGTTCTGTGGAACACTCGGGTCGAGTTCGATGGCGCGGCGAAACGCCGTCCGGGCGCCTTCGTTCAGGCCCTTCTTGAACAGCGCGGCGCCCAAGAGTTGGCAGAGGGTCGAGGAATTCGGGTACTGGCCGACCGCGCGGCGCGCCTGGTCGAGAGCGGCATCAATCTGTCCGGCTTCGACCTTACTGCGGATTGCGTCCTCGAGCGATCGCTCTGAGTCCTGCGCGTGCGCGGGAATAACCTCGCGCACCGAAGTCAGGCTGAAACCCGCCACAAACAAAATCATCCACACGCGCCTGCCTGAACTCACACCACGATGGTAGGCGCGGTGAAAGTTTCCAGTCAACCAACACGGAGGAGCTCAGTGAACGCGTACGGAAGCGTCCGCCGGCCCCCGCGCCCGGAGCGCTTTGACATTCCAGTTTGGAATGTCAACGCGAATCCTTGTCAAATTTAGATTATGCGCAGCTTCCTGGCGACGGCCTCCAGAATTTCGAGCGCGCGCGACAACTCCTCCTGGGTGTGGGTTGCAGTGACGATGGTGCGGATCCGCGCCTTGCCGTGGGGCACGGTGGGATAACCGATGCCCTGGGCGAACACCCCCGCCCGAAAGAGCTGGCGCGAAAATTCGTGCGCCGGCGCATCCTCGCCAACGATGAGGGGCGTGATAGGTGTTTCGCTCAGGCCGGTATTGAACCCGAGATTCTTCAGGCCCTCTTTGAAAAACTTCGTGTTCGCCCAGAGCTCCTCGATCAACTGCGGTTCTTGTTCCAGGACGTCGAAGGCGGCGATCGACGTGGCAGCCACCGAGGGCGGGTGCGAAGTGGAAAAGAGAAAAGGCCGGGCGCGGTGGTGAAGAAAGTCGATCGTGTCGCGCGTCGAGCACACGTACCCGCCCAGCGCGCCGATGGCCTTCGACAGGGTTCCCACCTGAATGTCGACGCGGCCGTGCAGGTTGAAATGGTCGACCGTCCCGCGTCCGTGGCGGCCCAGCACGCCGGAGGAATGCGCGTCGTCGATCATCATGATGCAGCCGTATTTTTCGGCCAGCTCGACCAGCGCGGGCAGCGGCGCAATATCGCCGTCCATGGAGAAAACGCCGTCGGTGATGAGAAGCTTGCGCCCGCCGCGGTCCTGGATTTCCTGTAGGATCTTTTCGCACGCCTCGACGTCTTTGTGGGGGAACACCTTGATTTCGGCGCGGGAGAGCCGGCAGCCGTCGATGATCGAGGCGTGGTTGAGCTCGTCCGAAATGATGACGTCCTCTTTGCCCAGGATCGCCTGCACCGTCCCGGCGTTGGCCGCGAAGCCGGACTGGAACACCACCGAGGCGTCCACCTGCTTGAACTTGGCGATCTTCTCCTCGAGCTCCATGTGGAGCGTCATGGTGCCGGCGATGGTGCGCACGGAGCCCGAGCCCACGCCAAACTCCTCCACCGCCTGGACCGCAGCTTCCTTCAGCTTGGGGTGCGTCGTCAGACCCAGGTAATTGTTCGACGAGAGGTTGATCACCTCCTGGCCGTCGAAATTGGCGACGGGCAGTTGCTCCGTCTCGAGGATACGCAGCTTCTGGTAGAGCTTCTGCTCGCGGAGCTTTGAGAGTTCGTCGGCGAGGTACTGAAGTTGGCCTGTAGGCATGGCGCTCCCTGAATTATGAATGACGAATTAAGAGTGGTGAATTGCGAATGGTGAATTGCGAATTACGAGTGATGAATGATGGCTGAACCTTGCGGAGCTTGTCATTCGTCATTCGCAATTCGCGGTACTGTCCTGCTTTGAGTGTAGCGCCGCCCTTTAGGGCGGCACTCGTGCCCCATCGGCGTGGGTTGGTTCACCGGGGCTGATGCCGCGATAGCTCCACAGGTCCGATCCGCAGACGCACGTAGCCGCGAGCCGGATGATGGCATCCGTTGGCTTGGTGATCTTTGGTTCGGGGACTTTCTCAAAACGGATGCCCCCGGTTCCATAAAGCACGGTTCGTCGCATGGTTGATCTGCTTCTTTAGCGCATGACATATCCGCCGTCGATCGAGATCGACTGGCCGGTAACGTAGCTCGTGGCTGAACTGCAGAGCCACAAGACAGCATCGGCGATCTCCTCGGGCCGCCCCATTCGCCCCATCGGCACGTAGGCCTTCAACATCGCATTCAACTCTTCACCTTGACCTTCAGCGATCATCTTGTCGGACATGGG
>QHZK01000185.1:11844-12273 GCA_003224635.1 Acidobacteriota bacterium
CTTTGCGGCATGGTAGGTCCCGCGCCGGGCACCGCCTATAAGTCCTCCAAGCGAAGAGCAATTCACGATGGCTCCGCTTGCTTGCTTGCGCATCTGTTGCAGCTCGAACTTCATGCAACTCCATACACCACGGAGATTGATCGCCATCACACGGTCGTAATCGTCACGGGGAGAATCTGCAGTTTCTGCAAGAACATTTTGAATACCGGCATTGTTGTAGGCTGCATCGAGCTGTCCGAAAGTGGCGACAGTCTGCTGAACCATTGCTTCTACTTGGGCGTCATCAGCCACGTCACAACGGATCGCCAATGTCTTGTGACCCTGGGCAGCCAGTTCTTCGGCTGCGGAATGCACGGTCTTCTCATTCCAGTCCGCCAACACCACGGAAGCACCTGATTCAGCAAAAGCCCTGGCCGTCGCAAGACCCAA
>QHZK01000186.1 GCA_003224635.1 Acidobacteriota bacterium
ATCGCCCCGGTCGTCGTAGACCTTGTAGAAGGTGACGTAAGGATACTTCTTGAGCGCGTCCTGGACGCCGCGCAGGCGCTCGTCGAGGTTGTACTGGCCATTGATGGTGAGCAGGAGCACGCGCCCGTGCTGGTGCAGCACGTCAGCCATCAGCTTGCCGCTTTTCAAGCCCGCGCGGTAGTTGTCCGTTCCGATAAACAAGACGCGGCGTGAGCCCGGCGAGTCCGAGTCGGCGCAGAGCACCGGAATCCCCTCCTGAATAGCTTTGGCGATGGCGTCCTTGAAGATGTCCGGGCGCCCGGGAGAAACGACGATCCCTGCCGGGTGGGTTGCAGCAACGCTTTCGAAAGTCTTCAGCTCCTCATCGGGAGCGTAGGTGTTCGGTCCGCTGAACTCTCCCTTAACGCCGAGCACGCGCGCCGACTCCATAAAACCGGCCTTGGCCTCCTGCCAGTAGGGAAGGGAAACGTTGGTGGCGACAAAGGCGTAGCGCTCCTCTTTGTCATGAAAAGGTTTCTGACAGGAAGCGAGCGGCGCGAGCGCGAACAGAACCAGAAAATAGAGCGTTGCTTGGGGGTGGCGGTGGGTCATGGTGTTCCTTCCTTTCGTTACGGGCGCGCGTGCAAGTTCCGAAGGAAACCAACTTGGGCTGGAGAAGAGAGTATCACAACGCGGCCGAGCCGCCACCAAAACTTCTCAGTGGTCCGCCTGGTTTGGGACTCAGCACAGAGTGTCGGAAAACGGTTCCGCGACAACTTGGTGTTGGTCTTCGTAGACAACGTAACCGACACGCTCAGTTTTGATCATCCGAACGCGTACTCCGTGGTTGTCAAGGATGGCCACCATCTCGCGGATACGCGCAATATGCTCCTGCGCAGAGTCTTTGAACCAAGAGATTGCCCTTCTCTTTCCGTACCGTTTCGCGGCCGTGAAGCGGGTTGGTTTTTCCAGATGAAGGTTAAACCACTGCCGTAGTTCCTCGAGATACGATTCTTCGTAAGGGTACAGTTTCCCCGTGTCACGCAATTTGGACACCGCCTGAAACACGCCAGCTTCGCGTTCGGAATCGTCGTCAACCTCCGCAACCACAAAGCGAACGTACATAGTCACTTTGATGAAGACGATGAGAGATCTTTCCCTGTCCCGTGAAGCTAGGGTAGAGGACGGCCCGCGCTGAGGAAGGTGCGTCAATCCTGTTCCGCGCAACTTCTCAACGGGCCGCATGCCGCGCGGCGTTGACCGCGGCGCCGATGATCCCGATCTCGTCGCCGGTTGCAATCACCTCAAACAGGCTGCCTTGCAAAGGGCTCATCTTCACCATCTCGTGCAAGAAATTGTCCAACAGTTTGGGATCGATGAATCGCGCGTTGGGGCCCGTGACGAAGAACTTCCCAGGGCCTTCCAGATGAATGCTGGTGGCGGTGGCCGCGGCCAGGGCGCGATGCCATCGGGTGACGAACTGAGCGCAACGGGAATCACCCCTCCGGGCATTGTCAAAGATTTCTTCCGGCTCCAGGTCCAGAAACCTGCGCCGCATGGCCCGGTGGCCCATGATGCCTTCCAGGTGCCCGACGCCTCCACAGCCGCAGAACTTCTCTTTGGGGTCGAGTGTCACGATGGTGTGCCCGCCCTCCCAGACGCCTTCCGCCCAGGGGTAGCGCCCGAAGCCGATGCCGTTGCCCAGGGTCCACACGCGGACGAGCTTATCGAGTTGTCCTCGGGTAGCGGCGATTCCGGCGGCCATCACGTCCGCGTCGTTGAACACGAAAGCCGGCACCGCCCGGTCTTCCTGCCGAAGCGCAGACGATAAGAGCGCCTGCAGGTTGAATCCCTTCGCCTGCTGCAGATTGGGCGAGTCCTCCACTACGCCATCGCGGATGATGCCCGGAAAGCCCACGCCGATGGCCTGGACGGCCTCGCCGCGCCCGGCCAGCTCGACCTCGGCCCGGATCGCGTTCCCGATGTCCTCGACGGGCATCACCTGGATCTGCGCCTGGGTGCTTTCTGAAGGATAGATGCGAAGCAAGCCCACGACTTTCGCGCCTTCCACCAACCCGACGGCCAGGTGCTCCGCCGCCAATACGCCGATGTGCCGCTGCATATGCGCCCCGCTTTCGAACTCGAAACTCGAAACTCGAAAATCGAAACTCGGCCCGGCTACGTTGGTTGAATAGCTCCTCAGGGCCGGGCTCGGAGGCAGATTCCAGTTTCGAATTTCCAATTTCGATTTTCGAATTTCGAGTTTCCAGTTTCCGCTTCAAATCACAGCTTGGCCAGCTTATTCAGGCCGTTAAAGGCTGCAGCCTTGTAGCATTCGGCCAGGGTCGGATAATTGAAGACCGTGTCCACGAAGTATTCGACCGTGCCTTTCAGGATGAAGACCGCCTGGCCGATGTGGAGAAGCTCGGCCGCGCCGTCGCCAATGATGTGAACGCCCAGCAACTCCTTGGTCTCGCGATGGAAGATGAGTTTCAGGCGGCCGGTTGTGTCCCCCATGATCTGCCCGCGCGCGATCTCGCGATAGTAACCGATGCCTACTTCGTAGGGCACGTCCTCTTCGGTGAGCTGCTCCTCGGTTTTTCCGATGAACGAGATCTCGGGAATGGTATAGATGCCGTAAGGATAGGTGGCGGGGTTCGAGTGCACGGGCAATCCGAAGGCCTTGGCGGCGGCGATCCGGCCCTGCTCCATGGAGACGGAAGCCAGGCTCGGGAACCCGATCACATCTCCAACGGCGTAGACCTGCGGCTGCTTGGTCCGGTAGTCCGCATCGACCGGAATGCGGCCGCGGGCGTCCGCCTCAATGCACGCCGCACTGAGGTTCAACTCGTCCACGTTCCCCTGCCGGCCCACGGCGTAAAGCAAGGCGTCACCTGAAATCTTCTTCTTGCTCTGGAGGTTTGCCACCGCCCCTCCGTCCGGAGTTGTGTCGACGCTTTCCACCTCCTCGTTCAGGCGCAGCGTCACCCGGCTGTCGCGCAGGCGGTAGGAAAGGGCTTCCACCATTTCGGCGTCTGCGAATTCGAGCAGCCGCGGCCGCTTCTCGATCAGAATGACGCGAACTCCGAGCGTGGCGAACATGCAGGTGTATTCCACCCCGATCACCCCGCCGCCCACCACGATCATTGTCTTCGGAACGTCCGGCATCTGAAGGATCTGGTCGCTGTTAATGATGGTCCGGTTGTTGAAGGGGACCTTCGGGGAAGTCGCAGGCTTGGTGCCCGTGGCGATGACGATGACGCCGGCCTCGAAGTCCGAGTTCCCGCGCGAACCCTCCACCCGAATGTGATGCGGATCGAGGAAACTCGCCACGCCCGTGATCACCTCGATTCCGTTGCGAGCGAGTTGGGCCTGCGTGACGTCGATCTCCGTCTTGATCACGTGCTGGACCCGAAAAGCGAGGTCCGCCATGGTGATCTTTTCTTTCACGCGGTAGTTCACCCCGTAAACATTTTGATAGTTGTAGCCGGACAGGTGCAGCACGGCCTCCCTCATCGTCTTGCTGGGAATCGTGCCGGTATTGATGCAGGCCCCGCCGATCACCTCCCGCTTTTCGATGAGCGCCACCCGTTTGCCGGACTTGGCGCCCTGAATGGCGGCGCGTTGTCCGGCGGGTCCCGAACCGATGACGATAAGATCGTAGGTCTGCACGCTCTCAACCCTGCTCCGGTTTGACCACGGCGCGAATCAGCTTATCATTCAATGTTTCAACGACTCAATGAGTCTCTAGGAGCGCGGGCGTCCCGCCCGCTTTTGGTTGGTCGCCGATTACACAAACCGGATAGCTGGACATGAGCCGAGGATGCTAACATGACGCTCCTCCGCGACGATGACGGGCGCAGGTCTGCCCCTCGGGACCCGATGGCGCATGGCAGAACGCAGGTGCTTGCATGAAAATCATCGACACTCACCAGCACCTGTGGGACCTGGACCTCTTCTCTTACTCGTGGTGCAAAGACATCCCGCGCTTGAACCGGAGTTTTCGCATGCAGGATTACCTGGAGGCGGTCGGGGGCCTCGACCTCGCGAAGTCCGTCCACCTGGAAGCGGACGTGGACGAGCCTTACATGCTGGGCGAGACGAGGTACATCCTGTCACTCGCGGACCAGGATAATCCGCTCGAGGGGGTGGTCGCCTGCTGCCGCCCGGAAAAGGCGGATTTCAAAACCTACCTGGACCAGATTGCCGGCCATCCCAAGCTGAAGGGCGTCCGCCGCATACTCCACACGCAGCCCGACGAGCTGTCTCAAACCCCCCTGTTTGCTGAGAACGTCAGGCTGCTCGAGCGGTACGGGCTCTCCTTCGATATTTGCGTCCTCGCGCGCCAGCTTCCGCTGGCCATCAAGCTGGTGAGAGAGTGCCCTCGTGTCTCGTTTATCATGGACCACTGCGGCGTGCCCCAGCTGAAAGAAAAGCAACTCGACCCGTGGCGCGGCTACATCCGCGAAATCTCGGGGCTTCCGAACGTGGTGTCGAAAGTGTCGGGCGTGGTGGCCTATGCCGACCACGAGCGCTGGACTCCGGAAGACCTGCGCCCGTTCGTCGAGCACGTGATCGAGTGCTTCGGTTGGGACCGCGTCATGTTCGGGAGTGACTGGCCGGTGTGCACTCAGGCTGCCAGCTTGAAGCAGTGGGTTGAGGCGTTGGCCTTGATCACCAGCGACGCGAGCGAGACGGAGCGGAAGAAACTTTTCCACGATAACGCCGAGCGCGTTTATCGGCTTGCCTGACCGAGCGCGTTTACCGCGCTGTCAGGCGAGGCAGGCGCGCCTCAAGGTTCCGGGCTACATGGGAACAGGACCCCGCGTCGGGTCCTTGATCGAAAGACCCAACTCGAGCGAGGATAGCAGCGCCTCCCACACCGGTCCGAGGCGGCTTCGGTCGTCCTTCCAGAAATCGAGAGTGATGACGGCATGTGTGTTGGGCGCGCGTGCCAGGCAAACACGGGAGCGCGCGTCTCTGCGCTCGCTCGCGTCAATGAAGGATAGCTCAGTCCAAACCAACTCCAGGTTCGGACGTCCGAGCGTATGAGCGTCCCCGATGTTCGGAGCATCCTTCGGACCATCTTTCACGACTTCCCGGATCAGTTTGGGCAGGGGCAGTCCGCTCCAATCAATCGGCGGATGGCGGATTAATGAGACCTCGAGCCGGCAATTGTCGTCCGGAGGCTGCCGGTCATAGAACCGAATTGACTTGGGACCAGGAACGACGACCCATTCTTTGGGGAGATCAAAGCGAATCGCTCCGTGGTCCGCCACGAAGATTTTGTAGCCGGGCTTCGCTTTCCACCCGTGGCCTTCCTTTAGCTTGAGAGCTTGTCGGTTCCAGTCTGCCATGGCTTCGAAATCATCGCACCCGTGTAGAGTCCGAGCATAAAGGCCGAACAAGAGGGGGATCCATTCTTCTACTTGGGATGGCGTAGGCCGCGGCTCAGCCTGACGAAATGCTCACTTCATCCCAACCGTTGTTTTCTCTGTCTTTCAACCTTTACCCTTCACACTTTACACTTTCTTCCGCCCCTTCTACGCCAGAAGCTTCTTGACCACGTTCCCCGAGACATCGGTCAGCCGAAAATCGCGCCCCTGGAACCGGTACGTCAGCTTGGTGTGCTCGATACCCATCAAATAGAGGATGGTGGCGTGTAGGTCATGGACCTCGATGGGATCTTCGACGGGGTTGTACCCAAACTCGTCCGACTGGCCGATGGTGACGCCGGGCTTGATGCCGCCGCCCGCAAGCCAGACGCTGAAGGCCCTGGGGTGATGGTCGCGGCCGAGAAATTTCGAACGATTGCGCTCTTCGTTCATGGGTGTGCGTCCGAACTCGCCTCCCCAGACCACCAGTGTGTTGTCAAGCAGTCCTCGCTGCTTGAGGTCTTTGACGAGCGCGGCTGATGCCTGATCGGTCTCGCGGCACAACTGGGGCAGCCGGTTCACGATATCGTCATGGGCCGACGTGCCGTGGTTGTCCCAACCACGGTGGTAGAGCTGGACGAAGCGGACGCCGCGCTCGACCAGGCGCCGCGCCAGCAGGCAGTTGTTGGCAAACGACGCCTTGCCCGGCTCGGTCCCGTACATTTTGTGGATGGACTCGGGCTCGGCGGAAGTGTCCATCAG
>QHZK01000187.1 GCA_003224635.1 Acidobacteriota bacterium
CTTCTGTCCCCAGGGGCGAAATGGGGCGCGTTTCTAGGTTCGAAAAGCGGGTTGTTCTCGCTGTGTGGTTATCTTATAATCTCGCCGTCCTTGTTTTGAGGGTTCAGGAAGTGGAGGCCGTGAGCGGCAGGTTTATCCACGCCGTCATCCTAGTCACTCTGTTGCCGTCCTTTTCCTTCGCCCGGCCCATAAGCGCGGCCGTCGATCCGCAAGATTTTTTCGAGAACCGCATTCGTCCCGTCCTGGTGAACAGATGTTTTGCCTGCCACACCGACCTGAAGAGCGGCGGCCTTCAACTCGATTCGAGAGAGCGGCTGCTCAAGGGCGGAAATTCCGGCCCTGCCATTGTTCCTGGGAATCCGGACCAGAGTCTATTGATCCAAGTGGTGAGCTGGACGCATGCTCGTTTGCGAATGCCAATGGGAGGCGAAAAGCTAAAGGAGCAAGAGATTGCGGACCTCAGGGCATGGGTGAAGATGGGGGCTCCGTGGGCCGAAAACGGCAACCTGCCTCCCGCGGGACCCAAGACGAAAGAATTTGTCGTGACCCCCGAGCAAAGGTCGTTTTGGTCGTTCCAGCCATCTCACAAACCCTCGCTGCCGGAAGTCAGAAACAAGGCTTGGCCGAAATCCCCCATCGACCATTTCATCCTGGCTAGGCTGGAGGATAAGGGGCTGAAGCCGGCCCCTCCGGCGGATAAGCGAACTCTGATCCGGCGCGCTTATTTTGACTTGATTGGTCTGCCTCCGACCCCCGAGGAAGCCGAAGCCTTCCTGAAGGACACCTCCCCCGATGCCTTTGCCAGGATTGTGGACGGCTTGCTGGCCTCCCCGCATTACGGAGAGCGTTGGGGCCGCTATTGGTTGGACGTGGCGCGTTACGGTGAAGATGATGTGCGCGGCCTTTCCGTAGAATCCTATCCGAATGCTTTCCGTTACCGCGACTGGGTCATCCAAGCCTTCAACGACGAC
Organism: Acidobacteriota bacterium; assembly: GCA_003224635.1. Lineage (GTDB taxonomy): Bacteria > Acidobacteriota > Terriglobia > UBA7540 > UBA7540 > QHZK01. The sequence continues at coordinate 972 of QHZK01000187.1, forward strand.
CTGCCGTACAACTTGTTCGTCAAAGCGCAGATTGCTGGCGATTTGTTGACGGGCGAGAGCGGCAAACAGAAAGACTCGTTTCTGGCAGCGACCGGTTTCTTCGGCCTCGGTCCTTGGTACTACGACATCGTCGAGCCGCCCCTGGCCAGGGCTGACGAGCGCCAGGACCGCGTTGACGCCCTGACGCGCGGCTTCCTCGGTCTGACCGCAGCTTGCGCGCGCTGCCACAATCATAAGTACGATCCAATCTCCCAGGCGGACTATTACGCGCTGGCCGGCGTTTTTGCGAGTTCGGAGTATCGCGAGTATCCGCTGGTTCCCGGAAAAGCCGTAGCCGATTACGAGAAGCATCAAAAGGGAATCAGGGACCAAGAAGCGGCTCTCGACGAATTCACCCACAAGGAGAGCGACCTGCTCGGAGAAGTTCTGGCGGCCAAGACCTCGCGGTACATGATAGCGGCTTGGGAAGTGATGAAGCAGCCTGGTTCTGCCGCGCAGACGGTCGCCGAGAAGGACAACCTGGACCCCGAAACGTTGGAACGATGGATTGAGTACCTGCGCAATCCGGAGAAAGACCATCCCTATCTGAAAGCCTGGTTCGATTTGCTCACCCGGCGCGGATCCAACGAACAAGTGAGGAAGGCGGCCGACGACTTCCAGGATGTCGTCCTTTCCATCATCGCCGAAAAGAAGGCGATTGATGACAAGAACCACGTCATTCTGGAAGCGGACAAACTTGCCCATTCGAAGGCCAACATGAAGGTGACCCATCTGCCCAATGGTTTCGCGAGCTACGAGGAATTCTGTCCGGGGTGCTATGTCGAGATCCAACCAATTCAAAGAGAAAAATATATTCTCTGGGCGGATCTTCTCCGTGAAAAGGAAAAATTCGATGACCCCAACCAGAAGGAGGGAGTGATTCGCTATGCGGGCAAGGAAATAGAACGCTTCCTGTCTGGGGAGTGGAAAGAGCATCTGGATTCGATGCGGGCGCGCCTCGAAACCCTCAAGAAGTCTGCGCCGCCGCCCTATCCCTTTCTACACGGCCTACGCGAGTCGCCCGAGCCGCACAACATTAAGATTAATCTTCGTGGAAGCCCCTATAACCTGGGCGATGAAGCGCCCCGGCGGTTCATCGCCGTCCTGAGCGAAGGGGAACCGGTCCCGTTCAAGATGGGAAGCGGGAGGATCGAACTGGCGGAAGCAATCGCGCGCCATCCTCTCACGGCGCGCGTGATGGCCAACCGGATCTGGCAGCATCACTTTGGTTGGGGGTTGGTGCGCACACCGAGCAATTTCGGCCGTCTAGGTGAGCGCCCCACGCATCCGGAGTTGCTCGAGTACCTGACCAGCCGTTTCATCGACAGCAACTACTCCGTCAAAGCGCTCCACCGGGAGATCATGCTCTCGGCTACGTATCAGTTGAGCGCCCAATATTCGGAGATAAATTTTGCGCAGGACCCTGACAACCGGCTTTTGTGGCGATTCAACCGTCGCCGCCTGGACGCTGAGGCTTTGCGGGATTCCCTGCTTTTCGCCTCCGGAAATCTTGATTTGATGGTTGGAGGTCCTTCGGTCGAACTAACTGACGAATGCAGAAGGCGGACGGTCTATGGCAAGGTCAGCCGCTTCCGACTCAATCCGGTGTTGCAGCTTTTCGACTTCCCAAGCCCTAGCATCACCAGCGAGCAGAGGAACGCCACCAACGTTCCCGTCCAGCGGCTCTTCTTCATGAACAGCGATTTAGTTTGGCGCCAGGCCGACCTGCTGGCTCGTCGTCTCAATGCCGGGGGCATTACGGATGATTCGGAAAAGATCAAGCGGGCTTATCGGTTGCTATTCGACCGGCAGCCCAGCGAAAAGGAGTTGCACCTGGGACTCGAATATCTCAGGAACGCCCGTGTCGGCACCGGCAAAAATATCGCGAGCTCTGCGGCCCGCTTCGGGCCGGCTGCTCTAAAAGCAGGGGCCAGTGACTCTCCCACAGAGATCTCGTCAGCGTGGCGACAATACGCGCAGGTGCTGTTGAGTTCGAACGAATTTATTTTTGTGAATTAATCCCGATTGTTGGAGCGGACAATGAAAATGAAGGTCGTTCCAGCGAGCATCATCCCCACTATGACCCGACGCGAGGCGCTGTGCAAGTTGGGCAGTGGGTTCGGCATGGTGGGATTGGCGGACCTGCTCAGCAACTCCCTGCTGGGAGCTACTCCTGCCAGCTCGCTTCAGAACCCGCTCGCAGTCAGGGCGCCCCATTTTCCTGCCCGGGCGAAGCACGTCATTTTTCTGTTCCTCAACGGCGGGCTCTCGCAGGTCGACACATTTGACCCGAAGCCGATGCTGACCAAATACAACGGGCAGCCCATGCCGGGAGGAAACCTCCGAACGGAGCGGAGGACAGGCAATCTGATGCGTTCGCCGTTCAGCTTCAGAAAATATGGCCAAAGCGGCATCGAGATCAGCGAAATTTTCCCGAACCTGGGCGACCATGTGGACGACATCTGCGTCATCCGCTCAGCCTGCACCGACATCCCCAATCATGAGCCTTCTTTGTTCATGATGAATTGCGGCCACGTCCAGCCGGGGCGCCCGTCCATGGGCTCCTGGATCAGTTACGGGCTGGGCACAGAAAACCAGAATTTGCCGGGATTTGTAGTGATGTGTCCTGGCACACCCGTGATTGGACCGCCGTTATGGAACTCAGCCTTCCTGCCCGCCGTCTATCAGGGCACGTACATCTCGAACAAGGAGAAGGACCCCCAGAAATTGATTCCTTACATCCGCAACGCCCACTTGACGCTTTCCGAACAGCGAGTCCAGCTTGACCTGCTTACCCAGTTGGACCGGAATCAGCTTGCCGACCTCGAAGAAGACGACCCGCAGCTCGAAGCCTGCATCCAGTCGATGGAGACTGCTTTCCGCATGCAGACAGAAGCCCCAGAAGTGTTCGACCTGAGCAAAGAGAGCGACGCGACGCGAAAGCGTTATGGGGACACTGATTTTGGCCGCGCTTGTTTGATGGCGTTGCGGCTGGTCGAGAGCGGTGTTCGCGTCGTGCAGATTTACTTTGGAAACGGGCAGCCGTGGGACAACCACGACGACATCACCATCCATGCCAAACTGGCGCGACAGGCCGACGCCCCGATGGCGGCGCTGCTCGAAGATCTCAAAGCAAGAGGCTTGCTGAAGGAAACCCTGGTCATCTGTGGAAGCGAATTCGGGCGAACACCGGTGGTTGAGACCAGCGGGCAATTGAAGACGTATAATGGCCGCGATCACAATCCTTACGGTTTTAGTGTTTGGCTGGCAGGCGGCGGCGTCAAGGGCGGTATGACCTACGGCGCCACGGATGACTTCGGGTTCAAGGCGGTCGAGAATCCGGTCCATATTCATGATCTTCATGCTACTTTGCTGTACTTGCTGGGTCTCAACCATGAAAAGCTGACCTACCGGTACAGCGGCCGCGACTTCAGGCTTACCGACGTGTCGGGACAGGTCGTCAAAGGCATCATCGCGTGATGCTCCGAGACGAAGTGTACTGCGGATGCGAGGTTCGCGCCGTAGATGTGTGTCGCGGCCCGGAGAAATTGAGCCGAGATGTGCAGATCATGAGTTGTCGCGCTGACCCATGTGAATTGCGCGATGAAGGGCGTGAGATGTCAGCACGGGCGTTACGAATCGTAGGACGCGCCGTTTGTTCGAGGTGTCCCCCGACCCGTCGGATCACGCTTGGCTTCCCTTGAACTGGTTGTAGAGCGATACCAATTGGTCTGGCCGCACGGCGACGTATTCCGGCCCCAAGCCTTTGGCGATGTTCTCCGTCATATCCATTGAGGTCAGCCAGTTGGCCAGGAAGACGTGCAGGAATGCGGGGCGCTGGCGGGGAGTCCAGCGTTTCACTTCGTTGATCATAAAATATTCGGCGTTACGGCGTCCCGTGGGTGTAAAGGTCATCTCGCCTGGTCCGTGGTTCACGGCGCGGAAGACGGGCACACCAGCGATTTCCGTCAACAGATTCTCAGAATTCGTCGCTTCGGTACGCCCGTAGTTTGCAAAGATGCCCTTCATGCCTGGAATCCCCGCCAGCAGAGCCATGCGTTCCGCGCTCATCTCAGCAAGGGTCGACATGACCGTGACGCCGATCTTCTGCCGGTATAAACCCGAGAGCCGCTGGAAGTCACGCCAGATCTGCTGGCGCTGCTCGGGCGGGAAATTATCAGCGTAGATATCCTCGTGGATGTAACCCACGCCGCTCAGAGCATTCACAAAACAGTCGCCAGGCCGCGCGTTCTTGTAATAGTAATCCACAATATCCGGCTGCCCGTCGAACGCCGTGGGGCCGAGCTGCCAGCCAATCGGGACGTCCCCGCGCTTCGGGTCATCAAAAAGCTTTCGGTAATAGTGCCGCTGGAAGTTCCAGCCGTCTCCGTCCGAGCGGACAAACGCGAAATAGACTTTGTCGCGTCGCAAGTGAACGGGAGGCGCTGATTGTCGCAGCTTGGCGGAAGTGCCCGAGTGGACAGAAACATTCCCCACAGTCGGTGAGTACCCATCGTATCCGGTACACACCTCGAACTTGGCGCACTCGCTCGCCAGTCGCACGCCCTGCCACTCTCCGATTCCCCCTTGCGGTTGATCGCCACTTCCCGGCCAGCCGAAACAAGGGATATTCGGCGGCCATTTCATCATGATCTGCCTCGCAAAATCTTTTTCCTCTTCGGGAACGTTTGCGTACACGGAACCCGAGGGTGTTCCATTAATCCAAAGTATCGGAATCTTGAACTCCACAAGATAGTCGCGCAGGGCTACTTCTTCAGGCGCAAGAATCGCAATCGCCTCCCGGGAAAGCTGGTCTCCAATTTGTTGGTAGACCCACGTATACGCCTCGATGTCCTTTTTCCACCCCATGAATCCCAAATCCATGCCTGTCCTCCACGAGCCCGGAAGCCAGCCCCTCGGCAGGTTGTATTGGGCCGCGGTGCGTGGCGTGGCGACAAGGCCGTCATGGACGCTTGCCAGCATGGTTGCGATGTTGACCGTTGCGGGCACGTTCGGATCGGTGACGAAAGTGACGTGAACTTCAGGAAGGAACCGTTCAAAGACTTCGGCCACTTCCAGCCACCGCACATCGTCCACGTCGCCCCGTTCCCGCAGCCAGTCCAACCACAGTTCGTCGTAGCGGTCATGGACCAAGTAAAGCCGAGGCTGGGAGCGGTTGACAATTCCCTGCAGGCAGGTCAGCGTAAGCCTCATGTCCCACGCAAAGGAGGTCAACTCGCTCAATCGCATAGCGAAAAGGGTCCTGGCGGGCGGCCGGGACTTTGGACACACGCGGACTTCGGATTCGGCTTCTGCTGGCCCAGTGCTCGCGATGAGAAAGCCTCCTGCCGCTGCGGCGGAGGTCGAGAGAAACTCCCTGCGATCCATGAGAGGCACGCGCATCATGTTGCTCCTACGATGAGGCCGTTCGGAGTTTCTCAGTCCAAGCGACCTGCCTGAAGCCATCGACAAGCTGCCGGCTCCTCGCCCAGGATGACACATTTCCGCCGCTCCAGCGCGGGATTGAGGCCGTTTCTCATATGATCGATCAAAGTCAGTACCACCCCCTCCACGTGGCTAGCCCTGGTCGTGTTGAGCGCGTTGAGCTGGGGCCTGGCGATGGTCCTTTGGATGTTCCTGCTGAAGCGGCTGGATGTAAGCCAGGCGTCGATTTCAATCTATCTCTTGCCATTTTTGGGCGTTCTGATTTCTGCGGTCACGCTGAAGGAGAAAGTAACGACGACCATGGCAGTCGGCGGCTTGGTGACTATG
>QHZK01000188.1 GCA_003224635.1 Acidobacteriota bacterium
CGGTAAGAGGACAGCAGGGCATTCAGCCCGACCGGGGGCGTCAGATATCCCAGTTCCATGTTGGCCAGGAAGATGATACCGAGGTGAATGGGACTGACGTGGAAGGCGTGTCCCAGAGGAATCAGCAGCGGCACCTGGATGACAATGGCCGAATAGATGTCCATCAGACAGCCGACAAGGAGGAGAAACAGGTTGAGCAGCAGCAGGAAGACCCAGGGTGACTTAATGGCGTGGGTCGTCCATTCGACGGCGCGCACCACGACCTCGGCGTCCACCATGTAATTGGTGAACCCGAGCGCCACGCCCCAGATCAACAAAACTCCCCCGATCAGCAACCCGCACTCCGTCATCACGCGCGGGATATCTTTCGTAATCCGCAGGTCGCGATAGAGGACGGTCTCGACGACGAAGGCGTAGAGAGCCGTGACCGCCGCCGCTTCGACGGGTGTGGCAAATCCGCCGAACAGGGCCACAAAGGCCACGACCGGGAGAAGCAACTCCCATTTTGTCTCCCAGATCGCGACCCTCGCCTCCGCCCAGTTGAAGCGAGGCCTCGAGGATAGATCTTTACGCCCCGCCAGGATGCCCCACCACGCCGTCATCACCACCATCAAGGTGCCGGGGATGATTCCGGCCAGGAAAATACTCTCGATCGGCACCTTGGCGATGATGGCGTAAAGGATAAGGGGGAGACAGGGCGGAAACAGGAGACCTAACGACCCCGAGCCCGTGATCAGGCCCAGCGCGTCCTTCGGCGTATAGCGGGCTGCCAGGAGCATAGGCATCAGCAGTCCGCCGAGCGCCAGAATCGTCAGCCCGGAGGCGCCCGTAAAGGACGTGAAGAAAGCGCAAACCAGAGCTGTAACGATGGCCGGGCCGCCGCGAAAGGGACCGAGGAGCGCCTGAAAAACGCGCACCAGTCGCCCTGCGGCCCCGCCTTCCGCCAAAAAGTAACCGGCGAGCGTGAAAAGAGGCATCGTGGGCAGGGAGGCATTCGTAACCAGCGAGTAGTGGTCGACGGGAATCGAGGCAATGGGCTGGCCCAGTCCCCAAAAGAGAATGAGCGCGACCCCGCCTAGAGTTACGAAGACAGGAACGCCCAAGATGGTGGCGACCAGCAACACAACAAGGGCAGGAACCACCCAGCGCTCAGGAGGGGCGGAGAGGTGGGCCGCAAGCAGGACAACCGCTGCGGCCAGGGAGCCCGCGGCGATGCGTCCCGGCCAGGTTGTCGCGGCGTGCCCGAGGAGGTAAACCGTCACCAGGGCAAACCCCACCGGCAGGACCATCTGGATCCACCAGACGGGAACGCCGTAGGCAAGAATCGACTGCGCCTGCCTCTCGGTCAGCACAAACTGGACGCTCGCCACGCCCAGCAGGGCGGTGACAGCCGCGGCAATCGCTCCGCTGAACCCGGACGCGACCGACTTGGGCCGGCCCTTCAATAAGCCACCGAGGGTTGAAAGCGCCAGCAGGCGGTTCTCGCGCGCCGCGATGACTCCCCCGACCATCCCGACCACCAGGCAGAGGTGCTGCACGATGGAGCTCGATCCCTTGATGCCGACCCTCAAGGTGCGTCGCACGACGACCTCAGCGAGCGGCACGACGATCATGGCGGCGAGCGCCAGCGACACCAGGAGATTCTCGCTCGCCGGCAAGATCCGCTGCCAACCCGTGCGCTCCGCCCCCGGCTCGGGCAGGCGGACCGCTCCGATTGCGGCTTCGCTAATCATGCGTTTACTTACCTCCCGAGGCCCGGTAATCCCGCAGCAGGCGTACCGCCTCGTCAAACATGTCGGCCGGAACCAGCTTGCCCCGTATCTTGGGGTATGCGCCCTCCGCCAGCCGGCGCCACTCGGCTTCGACTTCCAGTGGGACCGGATGGACCTTCAGCCCGCGCTTTTTCATGGCTTCCACGGCTTCAGCGCTTTCCTTTCGGCTGCGCGCCGTAACCTGCTGCCCCGCGTCCTGCGCGGCCTTCAGCAACTCGGCGCGCGCGGCAGGACAAATCCCCTCCCAGGCTTTCTTCGTAATCACGGTGGCGCCGCTGAGCGGCGCGTAATTGATTTCCAGCATATGGGGACAAGGACCGTAAAACTGTCCGGCCAAGGCATAGAGCGGGGAGGTATCCACGGCGTCGATCAATCCGGTCTGGAGGCCGGGGAGAATGTCGTTGGTTTCGAGGGGCACGGGATGAAAGCCCAGGTTGCTCATCAACTCGACTTGCTCGGGGCTGCCCGACCACGTGAAGAGCTTCATCTTCATAAAGTCGGCGGGGTGAACTGCCGCATTCTTCGAGAAAAACCTGACCCAGCCGAGGTCGCCCCAGAAAAGCGCGACAAAACCCTTGTCGGCCAGGCGCTTTTCCAAGGTCGGCCGCAGTTTCTCCCGCACGTATTCGACCTCCTCGAGCGAGCGGAACATGAACGGCAAATTCTGGATGGCGCTGACCGAGTTATCGATCTCGGAGAGGCCGACGACGCTCAACAACCCGGCCTGAATCTGTCCCACCCGCATTCGCTTGACCATGTCCGCCTCGCCGCCCATGACCCCGTCCGGATAGATGGTGAGTGTCACACCTCCGCACGGCGCTTGGCGCCACTTCTCGCCCATGGCCAGCAGGATTTCGTGCGGCGGCGTGCCTCTGGGGATGAGCGTGGCCAGCTTGACGCGGACGGGCGCGTCGGCTCCAAGTAAGGTCATCGCGGGCGAGGCGAGGCTGACGAGCCCAAGCGCCACGACCAGCGCCCACGGTGTCGTGCGTGTCGATCTTCCGGATCGGCTCATGGTGTTCGTTTCCTTATCGTTTCCTCTTATCGTCTCCTCAAGGCGCGTTTGGGCACGCCGTGGTGTTCGCTCACTCTACAAACAGCTCGTCGCCCCGAGCCAGAAGCCAGCGCGCCCGGCGCTGCATCACCATGTTCTCAAGCCTCCACTCGGGCTTGGCGTCGGGATCGATCGCCAGAGCGCGCTCGAGTAACGACTTAAACTCCGCCCGGTCCTGTTTTTGCACGGACACCGTCTCGGCCATGGCCACAAAGGGCGCCGCCAGTTCGCCGTGAGATAGTTCCACCGCCCGCTCGAAGTGTTTTCTGGACCGCTCGAGCGGATCGCCTTTCCCCCCCGGCCGGTTCGGCTCGTAATTGATCAGGAAGGCGTGCGCCGCGCCGTTTTCAAATCCCTCGTCGATTTCGAGCGTGCGGTCGATCAGGGCCTCGACGATCGGCTGATCGGCGATGAGTTCGGGATTGTCCTTGGAAGTCGAAATAGCCAGCCCCCAGGAGGCCGCCGTCCAATATACAAGGGGCAGCTCCTTGGCCGACCGGATGCGTTTGACCGCAGCCCGCGGATCGTCGCGCAGCGATTTTGCGAACCCGGGGTGACGAGCATCGAGGCCGCGCAGACCGTAGTCGCGGGCGCGCAGGTAGAGGTGCCGGGCGCGCACCCGCAGAACTTTCGCGGCCTCGAGATTCCGGCCCTCCGCTTCGTCCGCGTCCTGCTGAACAAAAGCGTAGGTATACTCGGTAAAGCCTTTGCAGGCCGCGAGCAGCAGCCCTCGATGCTTGGGGCTCTCCGCCAGAAAGCTCTCCATCAACTTCAAGCTGAACGGGACGGCCTGGCGGATGAGTTCCGGATCGTCGTCGCTCGAGAAGGTGGCGCCGCCACTGGCCAACGCGTCGCCGATCTTGTTGATGGCGATCTTCTTGACACAACCGGCGCTCGCCAAGAGCGCCACCAGCATGGCGGCGCCGGCGAGCGCACGCGAGCCGCTCAGCACCTTCCCCCGCAGAATCAACAGAGCGAGAAGCCCGAGGATTTGGGCTGTGACATCCATCGCCACCTCATTACTGGCAGCGCCACTCCAGGCTGTCGGAACAGGCGCCATCATCCGCGTGCTCGCCGTCGCCCGTCCCAGGTCCTTGGCTTCGGGCCGGCACAAGTTGCAGGTAGAGCAGGCCTTCGAACTGGAGCAAACAAGGCTCAAAACGGTTCTCGCGCTCGGAGCGAAATAGCCTGAGCTTGTAGAGGTCCGCCCTGGTCTGCCACGCCTGTGGCTCTTGGGGAACGACTGCCGAAAAAGAGGAAGTCTCCGAGCCGAGGCAAGCGTGCTTTGTACTTAAACCGGAATTTCCGTTTTCATTTTCCCGGCCGACCCGTAACGTACACCCGACCGCCTCTGAATGCAAGGTCTGGTCTAGTTTTCAGGTGCTGGGCACTCCTAAAACCTGCTGCCCCAGCGTGCCTCCCGACCTCCGCCAGATTCGGGTGGTCATCCACTCGAAGCCCGGTTACAAACAAGGTTCTTACTTTTGTTGGCAGTAGTCAAAGACGCTAAAGACTTCTACGTAGGAGGTGTAGGTGTTTTTTCGACGCTGTCCGCGGGAATTCACCCGATAGGAATCCGCCCCGTTGATACGGCTTAATAGGTGTGTAAGACGAGATTGAGACGACGAGGCGAACCATGAGCAGCGGACTTCTCAATTCTCGGCTATGGAGTTCTGCCCCGAAGGGAGGAGAAGGATCCTCTCCTTCCTAGCAGCTTGGAAGCCGTCCCCGTTTTGAACGTCTGCTCAGAGGAGCGAGCAGAGCTTACCCGGAAGACCATCGAGCGCTGGCTCCAGCCCAGGGTTCTTGCTGGGACCGAGGGCAGCAGCTCGCAAAGCACGCGCCCTTCAAGTGAGTTCGTAAAGACCGACCCGCAAGGTTGTAGAGAAAGGCCTCTCTGTCAACGCGCCCTGCCGCGAGGCCGAAAAGCGGTAAGAGAGAACGCAGCCGTGGGTTCAGTGTGTGATCCACAAGCTGCAAGCGGAGCGTTCGATGAGCAGGCCAGCAAAGATTCTGAGGCGGACCCAGGCTGCCGTCGCGCCTCTCTTTACCATCCTTATCATAGTTCTATCCTGGCCCCCGGCTTTCGCGCAGAGCTCGCCCGAGTATTCCTCCGAACGTTCCTATTCCTCCGAACATTCCGAAGACGACCGGAGGCTTTCTTTTGGCACGGAGACCGATCTCAGCTCGGACTATGCCTGGCACGGCATGGTGCTCGGCAACAGGCCAGTCGTGCAGCCCTCGATATGGATTTCAGCGCGACGGTTCACTTTGATTGCCTCGCGCAATCTCACGCCCGCCAGCACACCCGAGAGCCTGCCCCTGCACGCCACCGATCTGACGCTGACGTACGGCCGCGATTGGAAGAATCTCAGGATCGAACCCGCCATCGAGGGCTATCTGAACGGGCGCTTGGCGGGTGTCCACGATCCCAATACGATGGAGGGACAGCTGAAACTCTCGTACCCTGCCGGCCCGCTGCGCGTGTTCACGATCCACAGCTTTGACGTCCTCGCCTACAAGGGCTCGTACTTTGGAGAGGCCGGGGCGGGGTATGAGAGGCGTGTCACCAACAGGACCTCATTTGCAGTTTCCTTCCGCTCAGGGTGGGCCTCGTCGAAGTTCAATGATGCTTACATTGGCGTGAACAAACCCGCGTTCAATTTCGTCGGGGCCGAGGGTTCGTTCACTCGTTATTTGAATCGGTACCTCTATCTCCAGCCGCACTTCGAGTTCAGCAACATTGTGGACCGAGAGCTGCGGCAGCAATTGTCCAGACCCACATTCATTAGTTTCGGACTGGCTATTGGAATGGAGTTCTCTAAATGACTTGGTTCTGTTTGCGAAAACAGACTTCTTACTTTTCTTGCGCTGAATACACAAACGTGAGGCGCTATGAAAACACGTTTCGAAACCACTGATGTTCTGGAGAGCGAATCCGGGCAGGCGGCCCCGCCGGGCGCGGAGGCGCTCCACGCGATCTTCGAGACCCAGGCGGACGCGCGGCCGGAGGCCGTGGCCGTGGTCTTTGGCGGTGAGGAGACGACGTACGCCAGCCTCGAGAGCCACGCCAACCGCCTCGCCCGCCATCTGCGCCGCCGCGGCGTGGGACGCGGGTCGGTGGTCGCGATGCTGCTCCCGCGTTCGGTAGACGCCTACGCCGCGCTCCTGGGCATTCTCAAGGCCGGAGCGGCCTACGTGCCCATCGATCCCGAATACCCTGCCGACCGCGTGGCGTATATCCTCGAGGACTCCGGCGCAGGGGCGCTCGTGACGACGGCGGACTTGGCGGGACGTTACGAGGCGTTCGGGGGTGTGGTCGTCCGCGTCGACGCCGACCGCGATGCGATCGCGGTTGAGAGCCCCGCGCGCCTGCCGCGCGGCGAGGTGGGCGTGGGCCCGCGCGACCTCTGTTACGTGATCTACACCTCGGGCTCCACCGGCCGGCCCAAGGGCGTGATGATCGAACACCTGAACGCCTCGCACCTGGTGCGCGCCGAGGGCCACATTTACGCGGTGCG
>QHZK01000189.1 GCA_003224635.1 Acidobacteriota bacterium
CTCCGAGAGACAGAGCGCGGTCTAGCCTCTCCTGGGCCTCTTCGGCCGCGAGGCGAGTCTCGCGGAGGCCGTCGCGGTGCGCCTCGGAGTTCTTGAGGCGCTCGGGAGCGAGCGCATCATCCCAAAACGCGTGCATGGTGTCCCGGCCGAGGACGTTTTGGAGCCGCCTCTCCGCCTCCGCGAGCTTCCGAAGAGCCGGCGCCACTTCCGCCGCAACGGCGGGCGGATAGACCCGAGGCGCGTATTCGGAGAAGAACTGAGCGCGATCCATGGGCGTGGTCTGCCAGGCTGCGGCGGCGCCATAGGCGATCCCCGGGAAGGCCGACCGCAGCAGCACCTGGGCGTCATCCGTCCAAATGGTATTGATCAGGCCGAGGATGCTGTACTGGCGCCCAGTCGCCAGAAAGGTGTCGATGTTATCGAACGACAAATCGAAGTCGGGAGAAATCTGGTTCCAAACCGTGACGCCCGTGGCGATGAACTGGGCCAGGTGGGTCCCGGCAAAAGGCGCCAGGAAATGTCTGTAATCACTCTCGGGCCCGTAGCTCCAGGGCACCAGCACTGTGCCGGGAGTAACCTGGGCGATTGTTTCAGCGTGTTTTGCGAAGATATCGGCCCAGACCATCGCGTGCCGGCCGTGCTGGTTGACGAGGCTCGAAACGTTCTTGAACTGCTTCAGGTACACCTGGCCGGGAGTCAGGCCCTGCGCTTCCGACTTGGCGAACCTTTCGAGCTCCCAGGTCTCGTCCATCCCGACGTGAACGAAAGGGCTGGGGAACAGGCGCGTGATCTGGTCCAGCCAGTTGGTGAGCAGGTCCAAAACCGGCGGCTTGAGCGGATTGAATTCACTGCCGTGCGGCACTGCCGCCAGGTCCGCGTGGCGCTCGACGCGGAACAGGTCGTGCAGGTGCCCATAGAGCTCGAGGCACGGGACCACGTCGATGTGGCGCTCGCGGCCGCAAGCGATGATCCGCCGGACCTGGTCTTTGGTAAAGCGACCCTCGGGATTCAGCAGGGGAAACCCGTCGAGCGCGATGCTCGCCTCGTTATAGAAGTAGTACTGGTTGGCCTTCCAGCGCGCAAGAAAGTCGAGCTGACGCTTGACCTCTTCCTCCGTCGGCAGCGGACCGTGGCTCATGTCCACCATGATTCCGCGATAGGCCAGCGACGGCCAGTCGTGGATTTCAACCTCGGGCAGCATCGCCTGGTCAGCGCTCCCTTCAACCAGTTGATCGAGCGTCTGGACCCCGTAAAATAGACCGGCGGACGACTTGGCGCGAATCTCGCCGCCCTGGGCCGTCACTTCCAACTGGTAGGCCTCGCGCGAGTCCGGGCCGGGACTCTCGCCAAAAACGGGCAGCGGATCGACGGCGCCGGTCCGGTTCAAGACAATCACTCGTTCCGACCTCCCATCCTCGGAGATGGAAGTCGGAGCTTGGGCGCGGTCGGAAAGGAAGCGAGCCAGCGTTTCGGCAGCAAACCGGTCCTCCGCGCTCGGCGCCGACGCGAAGCGGATGCTCAATCCCCGCACGGGAAGCCGCCCGGAGCCGTAGCGGACCTGCTGCGGGCGCGGCAGCAATCGATTGTGCTCGGCGCGCGACCCAACCGGCAGCGTGAGCATCGACATCAAACAGACTGAGATTCTCATCCAGCGCACGTGTCATCTCCTTTTGTCGCCGAGACCCGCTTTGTAGTTCGGAGTTAGGCAGTCCGGAGTGCTCGGTTGAACTGAAGAACCCCGAACTGAAGAACTCCGAACTGTAAAGCCTGGACCTCAGGCGAATTCTAGACGCATCCGTTGAGGTGTCAAGCGGCATTTGGTAGTCTCGCTCAGAGAACCGATCTCGATCATTGCAATCCGGCGCGAAGGAGAAGGCCGGGCGCGAAGGAGCGGGCATGATTGTCATTGACGCGCACCTCGATCTTGCTTGGAACGCCTTGAGCTGGAACCGCGATCTCACGCTGACGGTCCCGGAGGTCCGGGCCTCGGAAGCCGGCATGAAGGAAAGGAATCGCGGCACGAACACGGTGGCCTTTCCCGAAATGCGGAAGGGGGAAGTCGCGGTGTGCCTCGCCACCGTACTGGCTCGGGCGAGCGGTCTGGGTGAAGCTTTGCTCGACTACAGGAGCCGGGAGATCGCTAGCGCCATGGCTCAGGGGCAACTTGCTTACTACCGCATCATGGAATCGGAAGGGCGCCTGCGGATGCTGAAAGACTGGCCGTCGCTCGAAGCTCATTTCCGAAACTGGAAAACGTGCGGCGGTGGGTCTGAGCCTAACGGTGAGCCCCTCGGATTCATCCTCAGTATGGAAGGCGCTGATCCGATTCTCTCTCCGAGCCAGGCGGCTCAATGGTGGAACGACGGACTCAGGGTGGTCGGCATGGCCCACTACGGAGCAAGCGCCTACGCGCACGGCACGGGCGCCTCCGGAGGTGTGACCCGTAAAGGCAGAGAACTCTTGAAGGTCATGGAGGAAATCGGCATGGTCCTCGATATGACGCACCTGTCTGACGAGAGTTTCTGGCAGGCAGCGAAACTGTTCCGCGGGCCGGTCCTGGCAAGCCACAACAACTGCCGCTCGCTCGTTCCCGGCAATCGGCAATTCACCGATGACCAGATCAAGTGCCTCATCGAGCGAGACTCCGTCATCGGCGCTGCCTGCGATGACTGGATGCTCCATCCGGGATGGACGCAGGAAACTTCGAGATCGGTGGTAGGCCTGGAAGCCGTAGTCGATCACATCGATCACGTTTGCCAACTGGCCGGGAACGCGAGGCACTCCGCCATCGGAAGCGATCTGGACGGGGGCTACGGGACCGAGCAAAGCCCGCGCGACCTGGACACCATTGTTGACCTACAAAAGCTGACTGCCCTACTGCGCGCCAGGAGTTATCAGCAAGCGGACATCGAGGCCGTGATGCACGGCAATTGGCTCCGCTTCTTTCAACGCGCGTGGACCAATTGCCGTTTCGCGTCGCGGCCAGGCTGACCGATGGACTGTAGGGGAGCACCTTTACGGTGCTCCCGGCAAACCCGTGAAGTGGAGGCCCTCCCCTACCGCGCGAAGCAGGAGCTTGACAACTTTTTCTTCGCCTAACTCATCTTATAGGAGTAAGATAGGGTTGTGGCGTAAAACCACGCCCAGGGAGTATTCCCATGCAATCCACCATGCGCCTAGCCCGTAAGTGGCTCTTAGTGTGCCTCGGGGTCGCCTTCATGGCGGCGCTATTCGCCGCCCGGCTCGGTGCCGCCCCGGCCCAGGAAGAGCAGGAGCAGCAGCAGTATTCTCACGCCCGCGTCGTCCGGCTGAGCTTTACCGAAGGCGCCGTAACGACACAACGACCGGACTTGCCCGACTGGTCCACTGCCCCCGTGAACACGCCCATCCAGGAAGGGTTCAAGCTCTCGACAGCCGAGAACAGTTTCGCTGAAGTAGAGTTTGAAAACGCGCTTTCCACGGCGCGCCTCGGGCAGCTCTCCCTGCTCGAATTCAACCGGCTCGCGCTCGCGCCGGACGGCGGCAAGGTGAACCGGCTCACCCTGAATCAAGGCTATGCGACGTTCCATTTCGTCCCGTCCGAGCAGGACGTCTATGAAGTCAAGGCCGGCGATGCGACCCTGACGCCGAACGGGAAGGCGCAATTTCGCGTGGACCTCGACGAAGGCCAAGTCCGCGTTGAAGTTTTCAAAGGCTCAGTTGAAGTGTCAAGCCGGGAGGGCCCGCAGACGCTCACGAAAAATATGGTCCTGGACTTGCGTGCAGGCGAGCCGGCCGAGCTAGCGCAGGGCATCACCAAAGACGACTGGGACGCGTGGGTTGCCGAGCGCGACCAGACCAAGGTGGCAGTGCAGGCTCCGGCTTCCTCCGGGGCCTACTCCGCTGCGGCGGGCTCGAATTTGTACGGGTGGAACGACCTTTACAGTTACGGCGACTGGGGTTTTGCCCCGGGC
The DNA here is from genome assembly GCA_003224635.1 of Acidobacteriota bacterium. Taxonomy (GTDB): domain Bacteria; phylum Acidobacteriota; class Terriglobia; order UBA7540; family UBA7540; genus QHZK01. The sequence goes on from QHZK01000189.1 coordinate 3,954, forward strand.
TACGGCAACGCCTGGTTCCCGGATGTTGCGTTCGGCTGGTCGCCGTACTCCTGCGGCCGTTGGGCCTGGTATGGAGGCTTTGGCTACACCTGGATCCCCTGCGAAACGTGGGGCTGGTTGCCCTTCCATTACGGTAGCTGGTTCTTTGACCCGGTCTTTGGGTGGGGCTGGATGCCCGGCGGTTTTGGATACTGGTCTCCGGCCCTGGTGACGTGGTACCAGGGACCCGGATGGGTGGGATGGGCGCCGCAGGGCGTCACGCACGTCAGGACGGCGGGTGGCTGTCCTCCGGGTCGATCGTGCGCGACGGTGGTCAAGACAACCACGCTTCAAAACGGCAAGCCGGTTTCTCCGCAAAGCTTGGTGGCAGTTGACCTCGGCGAGGTCCGCAGCCATCACGTCTCAAGCCCCGACATCGCTCCCACTCAGCGCGCCATGCTTCCGGGCGCTCCCGTGCCGCACGCCGCAGCGTTTCTTGGCGCATCAAGTCTTGGCGCATCAGGCGCCGCGGCTGGAGCGCCACAAGCTTCCCCTGCCGGCTCTCGCCATGTTCTTGTCGGCAAGGCGCCGGCCCCGGTTGGGGTCCGTGAAGGCGGGCGCGCCGCGACTGGCTTCTCGGGCCGGGGTGCGCCTTCTTCGGGCGGCGCTTTCGGGCGTGAATCGAGCGGACGCTCAGTCCAATCGCACTCGGTTTCGAGATCGGGTTCCGCGTCTTCGGGCGGAGGTCGAAGCAGCGGGGGCGGCGGTGGATTTTCGGGCGGCGGTGGCGGTGGCCACGTGAGCGGCGGCGGACCGTCAGGCGGCTCGATCCGTGGCGGCGGTGGGGGCGGCGGTGGCGGTGGCCACAGCGGAGGCCCTCGTCGCTAATCTGAGTTCTCAGCGTCGTCAGCTAATCACGATCCCCGCGTAGCCTACGACGGCGCTGCGGTCTCCGCTCACGTCGGCGGAGGTCGCGTACTTCACCAGCTCGGCCCGCTGCGCCCCGAGTTCTTTCGCGGCCACGAGCATCGCCACAACGGGACCGTAACCGCACATCGAGATGTCTTCGCGGCGGATCACGTCGTACAGACCCTGCGGATCGAGCGCCAGGATCTGATCGACGGCTTTCCGGTCCTTCACCCGCGTGACATCGTCAGGCTCGTAGTGATTCATGTCGCTCGATGCCACAATCAATACAGGTTTACTGGCGCCATTCACAGTCTGAGCCACCCCCCGCCCCAGCGACTCGAGCGCGGCATACCCGCCCAAGCCGATCGAGACCGGAACGAAGGAGAACTCCTTAACCATGTACTGCAGGAAGGGCAGTTGGACTTCCAGCGAGTGCTCCTCTTGGTGCGCCTGGGCGTCTTCAGTGAGAAGGTGGCAACTCTGACCTAGGACCTGCGCCATCGGAGAGTCAATCGGAACGGCGCCGAGCGGAGTGAGCCACGCGCCCCTTGGCATCAGCGCCAGAGGCGCGCCCCTTCCGAAATGGTTGGGCGCCAGGATAACATAGGAAGGGCGCGCGGGCAGCCGGCGGTAAACGGCCCCGGCCACGTGTCCCGAATACATATAGCCTGCGTGCGGCACGATGCACCCGATCGCCGCTGCGAAGCTTTCCTCGGCGGCTCGGGTTCGAGGGCCCGTGTACTTTTCCAGGTCTTGCAAAAGGGCCTCAGGATCGGAAGGATAGAACCGGCCCGCCACAACCGGACGGCGAACCTCTTGGGCGTACATGGGAAAATCGTAGTCGATGCGGCGTGAGCAGTCAACAGAGGGGCTGATGAGCGTCAGCCGGTCGAGGGCTTGTCGTCGTCTACGGTTATCTTCAGATCGCGGAGGAATTCGGCGTCCTGATTGCTAAGACGAAACTGTACGCCCTGAGCGTCTCCCGTGCCGAGCTTCCGGCGGCGCACCGCGCTCGAGTCGCCCCGCTTGTTGAAGCCGACCGTAACCTCGAGAACCAGGAAAAGGTCATAACCGGCGGCGCGGATGCGTCCCATGACTTCCGAGATGCTGTCCGAGTCGGAGAGGGATTCATTGATGGCGTGGCCGAGCTCGTCGATCAAACGCTTGAAGTTGTCGTCGAGGTCCAAAGCATCTCCTCAGTCGCTGGTTCCTCTGCCTTAGCCAGTGTATCACAGTGATTTCGGATCTTAGATTTTGGATTTTTCGATGGGAGCCAACTCGCAGAGCCAACCAGCCATCAACGATTATACTTCGGCGTTATCCCGCGCAGGCGCTTCCAGACATCATCGCAGCGAGCTGTCACAGCGTCATCCAGCGGGCCGCCCTCACACGCCTTCAAGTTCTCGTCAAGCTGCTCAGGGCAGGAGGCGCCGAGAATGACGGAGTCCACCTGGGGCCGGCTGAGCAGCCACTGGAGCGATAACTCGACCAGCGTTTTCCCCGCGTCACGGGCGATCCCTCGCAGCTCCTCAACGGCTGCGAAGTAGTCCGCGTGCCAGTAGCGGCCCCGATAGAGCGGGCTGCCATCAAACCGCGAGCCGGGCGGGGGCGCTTTCTGCCGCGAGTGCTTGCCGGTGAGCAGCCCGCCAGCCAGGGGATTGTAGGGGACCACGGCCACGCCAAACCTTTTTGCGAAGGGCAGGTACTCCTCCTCAATGCCACGCGCCAGCAGGTTGTACATGGGCTGCGAAATATAAGGCGGCTTGAACCCGTTCTTTTCGGAAACCCACAGAATCTCCGAGACCTGCCAGGCGGCGTAATTGGACACGGCCGGATAACGCACTTGGCCCGTGCGCACGAGCTCGTTCATGGCCTCGAGCGTCTCCTCGATCGGGACGTCGTAGTCGGGCTGGTGCAAATAGTAGACGTCGAGGTAGTCCGTCCGAAGCCGCCTGAGACTGGCCTCCGCAGCCTTGCGGATGGCCGCGCGTGACAGGCCGGCGTCATCGGGAGCTTCTCCCATCTTGTGCCGGACCTTGCTCGCCAGGACCAGCCTTGGCCGCCGTTCCGCGAGAATCTTTCCCAGCATCTCTTCCGACCTTCCCTGGTTGTACATGTTCGCGGTGTCGAAGAAGTTGACTCCCACGTCGAGACACTGATCGATCATGCGGGCCGCGCTGGCCTCGTCAGCCTGGGAACCCAGCGTCATGGTGCCGAAGGAAAGGCGAGAGACTCTCAAATCAGTATGAGGCAAAAGACGATATTCCATCAGTACCTCCCAGCGCAGTGTGTAGACTCTTCACCCGACATTCAATTCTCGCTCAGCAAACATCCAAGCACGCCTCCGAAACATCTAAACTAGTGTAATCGGGTGAGGCTGCCATGAGTGATGAGCGCTTGCTTCAGCTAGCACAACAACTCGAGTGGCTCGGCTGCGAAGCCGGCTTCTACGGCGCCAAAGCGGGCGGGTCGGCAGCGGAGACCTTCTTGGAAAGGCAGCGCGAGGTTCTGGCCACTGCCGAAAAAATCGAACGCGAGCTCAAAGGCGCAGTTCGCTTCAACCTCAGCACTCTTGTGGGGGTTGATTACGGTCCCCTGGAGGAGACTTTCGATTCCATTACCGATTTGCTGGCGGCGGTCGAGGATATCAAACAGTCCGCAGTTTTTTCCGCCCAAGAACTTCCATCCAAGGTGCGCCGGTTTAGCCGCATGGTCGAGAGCTACGGGAGCGCCGCAATCCCCGCGGGCGTTTAAGCCTGCATGAGCGGCCGCAGGAACTCGGCCGACGCCCGTATCTCCTCGAGACCATTCACCCCGTCTTCGATCGAAATCCAGCCCCGGTAGCCGGCTTGGCGCAAAATCCCGAAGATGCGCGGGTAGTCGTTCAGCCCTTTTCCGACCACCCCGTGTGAGAGGATCGCAGCGTAGCCGACCGAATCCTCCGAGCTCCGAAGTTCTTCCAGCGTGTGCCCGGGCTTCAGATACCGATCGCTCGCGTGTACGGTCACCACACGGTGGCTTACCCTCTCGAGCAGCTCGATCGGGTCCTCGCCCGCGAGCAAGGCATTCGACGGGTCGTACTGGGCGCCGAGCCAGGGCGATTGAATCTGGTTGAGGATTTCGAGATAAACGTCGCGCTTCTGCGCGAACTCGGGATGCCCCCAGTAGTTATCCTTGTAATGGTTCTCCATCGCCAGGACGACCCGCTTTTCGGCGGCATGATCGAGCAGTTCTCGGATGCACTCGACCACCCACCGGATTCCCTGCTCGCGCGAGACCTCGGGCCGCCGCTGGCCGGAAAGAACACGGCAGTAACCGCCTCCGAGAAAGGCACTCACGTCGATCATGCGCTTCTCGCGTTCGACTTCCTGCCGGCGCTCCCCCGGGTCGGGCTTGGTGAAGTCGGGCGAGCAGCAGAGCATCGGCATGGCGAGGCCGCGCCCTTCGAGCGCCGAACGCACTCGCTCGAGATAGTTCGCCTCCAGCGTTTCGAAAAAGCCGTGGTGAAACTCCACTCCCTCGATGGGCAGGTCCGCAGCCATGGCGATCCAGTCGAACAGGCTCATGCTGCGCTCGACCACGATGTGATCCATGAAGCACTTGGGAAAAGCTGCGAGCTTCATCGGGAAAGTTGTCAGTTCTCAGTCTTCGGAGTGAAGTCGAAAAGTCGACAGTTGAAAAGTTGAAGAGTTACTGTTCAACTCTTTGACTGTCGGCTCTTCGACTGTCTTCTTCAGTCAGGGATGGCGCCGATTACCACCTGCTCGTAGTCAAGCACGGCTCCGGTAATCAATTCGTTGGTGGCGAAGAACAGCGCCGCGCGCGCAATTTCCTCGGGCGAGATCAGGCGGCCGAAGGGACGCGTCTCCCTCGCTTCCTCCAGCCAGGTCTCGCCTCGCCCTTCGCCCACCGACTGCACGTGATGCTCTCCCTCGGTGAGCACCCACCCGGGATTGATCTGATTGGCGCGAATCTGATATTGCGTCAGGTAGTGGGCCAGATTCTTCGTGAACGTCATCAGCCCGCCCTTGGACGCCGAATAGGGCAGCAGCTTCCTCATGCCGACGTACGCGTTCACCGAGCCGATGTTGACGATGCAGCCGCTCTTCCGCTCTTTCATGCGCTGGACCGCCTCCTGGCAGAGGACGAACGGCGCGCGGAGGTTGACGGCAAGGATCGTGTCCCAAAGCTCGATCGAGGTATTTTCAATGTTGCCGCGATCGACCACGCCGGCGTTGTTCACCAGGATATCCAGCCGGCCAAAACGCTCGACGGCGTACCGGATGACGCTGCGGCAGTGAGCTTCATCCCGCAGGTCCCCAACCACGAGCGAGGCCTCGCCGCCCGCGCTCGTAATCGCGCCAACCACCTTTTCGCCTTGCTCGCGCTCGCGGCCGTGGACGACGACGCGCGCGCCGTGCTCCGCGAATTTCTTTGCGATCCCGGCGCCGATGCCGCGCGTCGATCCGGTGACCACCGCCACCTGGCCGGAGAGGGAACCATCTCGGTGACTTTGTTCCTGCATAAAGTTTCGATCCGCGCGCGGAAGGGCACGGCTTTAGCCGTGCCGTATCCCCCCTCACCCCCTACCCCTCTCCCGCCGGGAGAGGGGGGACCGCGAAGCAGTGGGTGAGGGCTTGGAGGGCGGGGCTGAAGCCCCGCCCTTCCGAGGCCCGAGAGCGGCTACGCTGGCTTCAGCACGCCCTTGACGATCTGGCCGCTGGCCATTTCGTCGAAGCACGCGCGCCAGTTGGCGAGCGGCTCAACGCGGCCCACCAGCGACGCCGGATCGAGCTTGGCCGAGGCGAGGAGCGCGATAGCTTTTTCCCAGACCAGGAAATTGTGGCTGAAGCTGCCCTGCAGCCGCGCGGCCTTCTGCACGAGCGGATCGAGTGAGAAATCCAGCGGCTGCGGCCCCCACCCCACCTTGGTGATTTGACCGCCCGGCCGCACCGCCGCCATGGCCGTCTTGAGCGTCGACGAGTGGCCCGTGGCGTCAATCACCACGTCTACTCCCAGTCCGTCGCCGAGAGCGCGGACCGCTTCGAGCACCGGCCCCTGGTCCTCTTTCCCTATAACCATCGTCCGGTCAGCCCCCGTTCGCCGGGCAACGTCCAGCCGGCGCGCGTCCTGTTCGAGCCCGGCCACGCCCAGCCAGCCTGCGCCTGACAGCTTCGCCAGCGCGAGGCACAGAAGTCCGATGGGTCCGGGACCAAAGACCAGCGCCGAGTCTCCCGGCCGAATATGGGTCTTCACGCAGGTGGCGTTGTAGGCGACCGAGCAGGGTTCAGTGAGGGCGGCCTTCTCGAACGGGACCGAATCCGGGAGGTGGTGGAGGCAGCGCGCCGGCGCCTTCACAAATTCCGCCATGGCGCCGTCCACGCCGTATCCGAATCCCAGGCGGTCGGGGCAAAGGTTGTACTCTCCGGTCCGGCAGTAAATGCACTGGCCGCAGATGCGCGCCGCGGTCTCGGAAGTGACGCGATCTCCTTCCCTGAAGCCGCGGACCGCCTTGCCCGCGCGCGCCACGACGCCGCAAAACTCGTGTCCCAGGACCACCGGCACGTTGACCCGCCAGCTGTGGGTGTTGTGGTACTGATGGACCTCGCTGCCACAAACGCCCACGGCCCCGGTCCGAAGCAAGACCTCATCATCCGCGACATCGCGAGGCCGCGGCAGCTCACGCAGCTCAACCGCTCCGGGTTTGAGCGCGAAGTGCACAACCGCAGCCATGGACTTTTCAGGCATAGCTACCTAGGCTAGCATGTTGCTGAAAAACCTGCGCGGGCCTTGTCATTCCGAGCGCAGCGAGGAATCTCGCTCTGAAGTTATGGCCTTCGAGTTCCGAGTCTCGGATGGCGAATGGCGCAGCTTCGCCACGACTTCCTTGAGCAGGCCCTCGAGATCGTGTTCCGGTGACTTGAACGCGTACGCATCCACGGTGAGCGGCGCGCCCAGCACCAGGTGATAGACGCCGTACTGCGGCAACTCGAGCATCTGCTCGACAGACAGTCCGCCTACGGCCTGCACGGGAATCGTTACGGCCCTGACCACGGCTCCCAACTCATCGAGGGGGCCCGGCACGCGACCTTCGTGCGCCTCGATCACTGCAGGGTCATGCCGTTCGTCGTAGCCGATATGGTGCACGATGAAGTCAACGCCCAGGTCTTCCATGGCGCGCGCGGCGGCGGGCTTGTCCTCGCATGCGAGATCATCGGCCATGACCTGAAGGTCATAGTCGTGACCGGCCTTCACTGCCATCTTGATCGTAGCCGGATGGGCGCGCGCCATCACGACCACGTGCGTCGCCCCGGCTTTAGCCACCATCTCCGCTTCGAGGTATCCGCCGTCCATGCACTTGAGGTCCGCTACGATGGGATGGTCCGGGAACTCGCGGCGTAACGACTCCACAGCGCGGAGGCCCTCGGCGAGGATCAGAGGCGTCCCCGCTTCCAGCCAATCGACCCCGGCACTGACCGCCTTGCGCGCATGATCCAAGGCCTCCTCGATCGAAGTCAGATCAAGCGAGATTTGGACGATTGCGTGGGACATCGGTGACCTGTGTGACGAGCTTACCGCGCGGGCCGAATCAGACCGCCAATCGCCACCGCTCGCCCCAACGGGTAGCAGTCATTTTGGCTTTGATTTGCCGAAAGGCCCTCGAAATCGACTCCGGCAGCGCCTAAATTGGGTTTGTTTTGCGCCCGTTTTTCAATTAACTTGCTGATTCTATGACACCTAGTGGCTTTGTTCTACAAAAAAATTTGGAATTCGGAGCTCGGTTTACCCTCGCGTCCAGCGGACGCCCGCCCCCGTTCTCCCAACCGCTCTCAAGCCTAGCACATCCAGCTTAAACGATGGAGACAAATGGGACATATTCGGCAACGGGTCATTTCCGCCTTGGAGCGGCGGCGTAGCGCCGGGCTTTTAGCCCGGCAGGTTCCGCCCTTCGCTTCGTTCAGGGTAGGCTCTGAAGGGCGGCGCTACAGGACGAAAGGTTCTTGCTTCGCGGTGATGGTTGATGCAACATGGGCGTTTTGACGAAGCCATTGTGGGCGTTCACGAGGAGAGAAAACGATGAACCGACGCGATTTTACGGTGAACGTCGCGAGGGCGGCTCTCGGCGCGGCCGCGTTCGGGAAGCCTTCTCTAAGCGGCGCAGGCGCGCCAGGAATGGCGACGGCGGAGGGCGAGGCGCCCGGTGTCCCTTTCCACTTGTCGGTCATGCTGTGGACAGTGTTCCAGAAGCTTCCGTTCGAGCAGCGCCTCGAAAAAGTGGCGGAAGCGGGCTACAAGAACGTCGAGCTCGTAGGCGAGTACAAGAAATGGTCAGAAGACGATTTCCGCAGGGCGAACGCCAAGCGGCGCGAACTCGGCATCACGTTTGACACCACGGCGGGCCTGGCCCACGGCGTCGGCGACCCGCGCGCTCGTGAGGCTCTGCTGGCCGACCTGAAGAACGAGCTCCCCATCATGGAGAAGCTCGAATGCCCGTCGATTATCATCATGTCGGGCGACGTGGTGGCGGGAATGCCGCGCCAGGTGCAGCACCAGAGCTGTATCGACGGCCTGAAACGGGCGGCGGAGCTCATCGAAGGGAAAAACGTCAGGCTGCTGCTCGAGAACATCGACCCCGAGGAGAACCCCAGGTATTACCTGACCTCGGTGGCGGAAGGTTTCAAGATTATCGAAGCGGTGAACCACCCGCAGGTGAAGTTCCTCTACGATTTCTTCCACGAGCAGATCTCGGAAGGGAACCTGATCGAGAAACTGGAAAAGAACATCGACAAAGTGGGACTCGTGCACATCGCCGACGTCCCCGGGCGGCACGAGCCCGGCACCGGCGAGATCAATTACGAGAATATCTTCAGGACGCTCGGCCGGCTCAAGTACGACCGCTACGCGGCCATGGAATTCCTTCCCACCAGCGACCCGGTCGGAAAACTTCGCGCCGCGCGCGAGATGGCCATCAAGTGCGGGCGCGCGTAAGGGCGTAATGTTGTGCGGCGCGTCCTTACGGATTGTGGAGTCCTCGCTCGATAGTGTCCCGCGAACGAACTCGAAATCCACCATTTACGTCTTGTATTATCAACTAGATAGGACGAGCGGCTTGACAAGCGCACCCAGTAAGTCCTATTCTTATCCACGTCAGCAGATTCCAATGGCGATCAAACGCAAGAAAAAGCGCAACCCCGTTGAGGCATCGCTAGAGCGCCTTTACCGGATCGCGGAAAAGCGCCTGACGTCTCTTCCCGAAGAGGAAGGGATGAAACGGCTCAAGTCTATCGACGCGGCTCATTCTCAAGCGCGCGAACAAGATTCCAAAACTCGCGCATCGCAGCGGAATACTCAGGATCATCCGGTTGTATGTCCAGGTGATCGCTCAAGTAGGCTTTAAAACCTGCGTCGTCCCTGTCCCGAGCGAACTTCCGAAACATCCACAGAAATTCAGGCTTTCGACGGTGAACCTCGACTTCGATTGTTCGGCGCCTCTTTGAGGTCATTACCAAGGCCCTCCCGTAACCTGCCGCACGGTCGCGTGAAAGTGGTCGACGTAGCGAAGATCAGGACCACGCCGAGGAAGAAAACAACTGTTGGCGCTCCATTATTTCCTTCCCGATTTGGCCTTGATTGCCTGCGTTTTTGGCGCGAGTTCGGAAGCTGCCTGACTGATCGCAGCCGCGAGATCTCTGGCTTCGCTCGTCTTGGCCTTGATCTTCGTCGTCGTTTCCTCGGTTCGTTTAATTAGGTCATCGAAGAGATCGGGGAGCCTTCCTATGCTCTCAATACACATCCAGCGCGGCGCATCGGCGAACGGCCAGACTTCCTCTTCATAGTGATCGTGAAAATTGTTGCCCCATGTCTTGCGAATCGCGATGCCCCATTTGCCCTTGACTTGCGCGTAGCCAATATCGCGGGTCCAGAAATCTCCATATTGTTCATCTTCATGACCGGCGACCTTGTGCCAGGCTGAGACGCCCAGTTTTAGGGATTTTAACGCTTCGTCGAGCGTAGAGATGGTTTTGCTGAACTCGTCTGCGGCTAAGTTGAGGTCGGTGGATACAACGGAGAGCTGCTTAAAGGAGGAGGCAATCCTCTCCTTAGGAGGGTTGTTGTTCATAGGAGTATACTCCTTTGTGGAATCACCGCCTTTGTACGCGGTGGCATCGATTGCGGATTTAACCGCACCGCGCAAGCGCGGCTCGATGCAACTGCAGTATACAACATCCAGAGTCTGGCAAGGATTTTTTTGGTGATCGCTCCCCTCGCTACCTGCTGACCACGGACAAAGGACGAACGACAAATCACTCATTCCACCCCTCGTGCTCCTGCCAGTCGACGATCCGGTAATGGACCTCCTCGCGGGGCAGCTCGGCGAACGTCCTCTTCATGCCCTCGTCGATGTTGCCGTCCTGTGACTGGTAGATCCAGCCCATCTCCTGCTTGAGGGCCGCCGCTTCGCCGCTCAGATAGACCGGATATTTCTCGTAGTGATAGGGCGCGGGCTTGAAGCCCCCAGCGCCGTAGGCCTGGTCGGCAAGGACAATGGTCCCCGGATCGATGTGTTTTTCGCGCAAGAGCTCCTGGCAGGCTTTGATCGCGAACCAGTTTGCCGTGCGATGGTCCACGTGCCGCTCGTCGGGATGCGGAGTGGCGATCATGGCGGGACGGAAGTCCTGGATGATCTGTTTGACGACGTCGATGACTGCGTCGCGCGCATACGGCAGGTTGGGCTTGAGGACGTTTTCATAGGGCGCGTGGTCGGTCGCCAGGTAGATCGAGAGAAAGGGGTTCGAACCCTTGACGTGCTCGGACCAGATTGCGCCCGACCCGCCGTCGGGCAGTCCGAGGAAGGTCACTTTATCGCGCGTGAGCCCGATGTGCTCGAGCGCCTCGGCCGACTCCTCCATGCGCACCATGCCGAATTCGCGCGCCTCGTTCGGTCCGCAAGGCTTCGAGTAGTATCGCTCGCAGGCGCCCACGTCTCCGCCCGTGAAGAAGACCACGCGCACCGGACGGCTCGCTTCCACCATGGCCCGAATCAGGCCCGCCCAGGGGTGCTCGTCGTCCTCGTGGGGACAGAAGACCAGCAAGGACGATGGCAAGTTGTTAGCGGCGATTTCGGTCTTCGCGTCCGCTCTCGAAGTCTGCCCCGGCGCGTAGAACTCGCGGTACTTCGTGAAGTCGATATCTGTGTTGTAAGGATGGGTGAAGTTGTTGCTGTAAGGCTTGGGAAGGTCGCGGTTCGGGTCGCGCACGATGGCGCGCGGCGAGAACTGCATGTCGTAGAGCACGGTGCGGTCAGCGTTCCAGACCGCGACGGTGTACTGGTCGACTTCGGGCGGAGGAATTTTTTCGTGGCGCGCCGGCCCGCCCGCGCCGAGCACCGCTACCTGCGTGCCTTGGAGGAACGCCGCCGTGCCCGCCGGCATCATGGGCAGCGTGGTCTCGCCGCGAGCGGGCAGAGACAGGTTGGCGCGCAGCACCTTGAGAGCGAGCGCAGGGTTCTCCGGCTGCTTCCCCGACAAATTGGCCTCGCCTGAAAACGTCGCGATCCAGGGGTAATTGGCGTTGGAAAATTCGACGCGCAGCCCGCCGATCTCGCGGTCCGTCAGATTCTCGAGAACCGTCTCGCACTGGATGGTCTCGCCCGGTGAATAGAACGTCTTGTCCAGATTCACGCGCGCGATGCGCACCAGCTTCCGGTAGACCGCGAAGCTCCTGAGCTTCCGGGTGGCGACCGTCTCGCGAGTCGAGCGGTCTTCCACGTGGACCGTTACGGTATAGACGCCGGTCGGCGCGTCGGCGGGAACAGGCCATCGCGCTTCGTAGCGAAGCTCGTCCGGCATACTTCGTGGCTGCCGATCCATTTCCACGCTGGCAACCGCCGTCGTGCCGGTGTACTGGATATCGGCGAACACTGAGTACCGGGCCGGATCGCCCTGGATCCCTTTCAGGCCGGCGCGGATCGTGGCCGTCGAGCCCACGTTGTATCCGGTGTCGGCGGGACCTCCTTCCACAACCAGCGAATCCCCCGCGCGCCCGGGGGATGTGAGGCACGCGAGCGAGAGCAGAAACATCCCGAGAAATGGCCGCATTGGTCTCCCTGCCTTTCCGACAGCGCTGCGCCATTATTCTGAGTTGGGGCTGTAAGTTCAACAGGAAAAGCGCGGAGTGGCTAAGTTTGACTGAACCAACGCGGGAAGCAAGGAGGCAGGCGACTTGGGGGGTGGCGCCGCCGAACGGCGCAGAGTTAGTGAAGACAAACCCACATCAGCGGAGCCGAGCGAGAGACGGACGCACACCGCGCCCCCACGTTACGACACGGAGCGTTTCGAGAAGTCACTGCCCGCTGCGGTGAACGACCTGAATCAACCCCCAGCCCCAGCGACCGCCTTCTTCTCGGTTTCCGGCTCCTTGGCCTCCTCGCTCATCTCCGGAGGTGCTTTCTGGCGTGGAACAATCAGAATCCGTTGGCACACCAGGCACAGCAGATGCTCACCGCTGGGCGAGCGCGAGGTACGCGAGGAACCGCAGAACGGACATTTTTGGATCTTCATACGCACCACAACTCTAGCACGCGGAGTAACGTCTACAATAGCCCATCGGAGTACATAACTTGATGGTATAGTATCTCAAGTATTTATTCACTTCATTATAAACAACCAGCTCTCCGCTTTCCCCGGCAGTAGCCACTTCGTTAACCGCCGTTCTCACGCGACAACCGTTGCGCCCCTCAGGTAATCGAAATCGCAGCCTTCGTGCGCTTGAAGAATGTGATCCAGGTACATCTTGCCGTAACCGCGCTGATAGTGGGGCGCGGGCGGCTGCCAGGCCGCCCGCCGGCGTTTCATCTCGGCCGCAGGAATCAGCAGTTCCAGTCTTCGGGCGGGAACATCGAGTTCGATCACATCGCCATTCTTGACCACCGCGAGCGGCCCGCCCACCGCCGACTCCGGCGAGACGTGGAGCACTACCGTCCCGTACGCGGTACCGCTCATGCGGGCGTCGCTCAAACGCACCATATCTTTCACGCCCGCCTTCAGCAGTTTCGCCGGAACGGGCATGTCACCCCACTCGGGCATTCCCGGAGCGCCCTTGGGGCCCGCCTTCTTGAGCACCAGCACGCAGCTCTCGTCCACGTCCAGATCAGGGTCGTCCACGCGCTCCGTAAGATCGTTATTGTCCTCAAACACCACGGCGCGCCCCTTGTGCTTGAGGAGCTGGGGCGAGGCGGCAGACTGCTTGATCACGGCGCCGCGCGGCGCAAGATTCCCCTTGAGAATAGCGGTGCCTCCTTCGCGTTGGAGCGGCTGGTTCAGCGCCTTGATGACCTCCCGGTTGAAACACGAGGCTTGAGCGATGTTTTCGCCGACGGTCTTTCCCGTCACCGTCACGGCGTTCAAGTGCAGAAGCGTACCCAATTCCTTCATGACCGCGGGCAGTCCGCCCGCGTAGAACATATCCTCCATCAAGAAAGCTCCCGACGGCCGGACGTTGGTGATGAAGGGGGTGGTGCGGGAGAGTTCGTCAAATTTTTCAAGTGGCAGGTCGAGGCCCACCCGGC
>QHZK01000190.1:0-1283 GCA_003224635.1 Acidobacteriota bacterium
CCAAACGGGTGGACTCTCGCCCGTGGACGTTGCGGACGTTCTGCTCGCGGCGGGCGTCAGGCTCGTTCAGTATCGCGATAAGCGCAGTACCTCGCGCGAGCTGTTCGAGATCGGAGGAGAAATCGCGGAACGCGTTCGACGCGCCACGGGGGTGTTTATCGTTAACGACCGCGCCGACGTGGCGTTGGCGCTCGATGCTGACGGCGTTCACGTGGGACAGGAGGACTTGCCCGTGGAACTCGCGCGGCGGGTGCTCGAGTCCGGCGGGCAGGAAGGCAAACTGGTCGGCTGCTCGACGCACGGCCTCGATCAGGTGCGCGAGGCGGACGAGTCTTCGGCGGACTACATCGCCTTCGGCCCCATTTTCGCGACCCGGAGCAAGGAGCAGCCTGATCCCGTAGCCGGTCTGGACGGGCTTCGAGAAGCGCGCCAGGCGACTCGCAAGCCTTTGGTAGCCATCGGAGGGATAACCGTCGAGAATGCCGGCGCGGTCCTCGAGACGGGCGCGGACTCCGTGGCTGTGATTCGCGGCCTGCTGGAGCATCCGGACATTGGCGCGCGCGCACGTGAGTTCTTGAACATGTTAGGGGAGTAGCCTCAAGGGGAAACAGGAACTAGGGAACACGGAATCGGGATGAAAACCCGACCCGAAACCCCGAACCCCGAATCCCGAGTATATGGCAACGTCTGCTACTACCACCGAAGCTGGCTCCGCCGAGCTGGTCAAGGGCCTGCGCCTCTTCGATGCCACCACCATTGTGATGGGGTCGATGATCGGCTCGGGGATTTTCATCGTATCGGCCGACGTGGCGCGTCAGGTCGGAACTCCCGGACTTCTTCTAGCCGCTTGGGCCATCAGCGGACTGATGACAGTGATCGCCGCAGTGACTTACGGAGAGCTTGCAGCGATGATGCCGCGGGCCGGCGGCCAGTACGTCTACCTGCGCGAATCGTTCGGGCCGTTGTTCGGATTCCTCTACGGCTGGACGCTTTTTCTGGTGATCCAGACCGGGACCATTGCCGCCGTCGCGGTGGCGTTCGGGAAGTTTCTGGGGGTCTTCGTTCCGTGGGTGTCGGCGCAGAATATCCTCTTGGACCTGGGCAGTATCCACGTCCTTGGCCGCGCGGTCACATTAACGCTCTCGTCCCAGCAGTTGATTGCCATCCTCACTCTGCTGTTGCTGGGCGTCATCAACATTTTCGGGGTGCGCACGGGCGCCTGGGTCCAGAACATTTTCACGGTCTTGAAGGTCGGAGCGCTGCTCGGGATCGTGGGCCTGGGA
>QHZK01000190.1:1313-7995 GCA_003224635.1 Acidobacteriota bacterium
GACTCAAGTCTTGTCGGAGGGCAGCCACTGGGGCTTGGCCACACTGACCGTCGTTTCTGTCGCGCTCGTCGGGCCGCTGTTTTCTTCCGATGCCTGGAACAACGTGACGTTCACGGGCGCCGAGGTCATCAACCCGAAGCGCGACCTGCCCCTGGCTCTGTTCGTGGGCACGACCGTCGTCTGCGGAATATACCTTGCGTGCAACTGGGTTTACCTCCAGGTCTTGCCCTTTTTCGGAACGCCGACCGGGGCGGGACCTCTCGAGCGCGGCATCCAGTACGCGGCGGAAGACCGCGTTGCCACGGCGGCCATGCAGGTGATCTTTGGGCCCGGCGGCGCGGGTCTCATGGCGGCCGCCATCATGATTTCGACGTTTGGCTGCATCAACGGCCTGACGCTCGCCGGGTCGCGCGTCTACTATGCCATGGCCAAGGACGGGCTGTTCTTTTCCTCCGTGGGCAAGGTCAACCCCAAGTACCACACCCCGGCGGCTTCGCTGATGGTGCAGGCGGCGTGGGCCTGCTTTCTTACCCTTACCGGAACTTATAACGAACTGCTGGACTACGTGATTTTTGCCGTCGTTCTGTTTTATATTCTGACCATCTTGGGCTTGTTTCGGCTCCGTCGGACGCGCCCGGACGCGCCCCGTCCTTATCGCGCCTGGGGTTACCCTGTGTTGCCGGCGCTGTACGTCGTGTTCGCGTCGTTTGTGGAGTGGGCGCTTTTGACCCACAAGGCTTTGCGGAGCATCGCTGGATTGTGTATTGTGGCGGTGGGTGTGCCGGTCTTCTATTTGTGGCGACGCGCTTCGACCCACGGCGCCCACTAGGAGGAAGACGGGATGATTCGAGCGGCGCAATGACGGCGCGCGAGGACGCGAGGAGAAGCCCCGCGAGGAGAAGCCCCGCAAGGAGAAGTAAGGATGGCTAGCTTACTGGCGACGAAGCCGCTGGACGCGATACTGTGCGAGCTCGAAGAGCGCGGCGAGCACAGCTTGAAGCGCGCTCTCGGACCTATCCACTTGGTGTCGCTCGGAATCGGCGCTATCATCGGGGCGGGCATTTTCGTGCTGACGGGCACCGCGGCTGCTAAATATGCGGGTCCGGCGATCGTGCTTTCCTTTGTGTTGGCGGGCGCGGCCTGCGCCTTTGCCGGTCTCTGCTACGCCGAGTTTGCCTCGCTCATTCCCATTGCGGGCTCTGCCTACACTTACGGTTACGCCACGCTGGGCGAAATCTTCGCCTGGATCATCGGCTGGGACCTGATCCTCGAATACGCTTTCGGCGCGGCGACCGTAGCCTCCGGCTGGAGCGGCTACGTCCTGAGCTTTCTGCAGGACTTCGGCGTCCGCATCCCGCCGCAGTTTGCCAGCGCGCGCGGCGAGCTGCTGGTCAATTACAACAATCACTGGGAACGCTTCGCCCGCGTCAAGGACGCGCTTGCTGCCCAAGGCATCAATCCGGATTCTTTGCCTCACATGACAGCCTACTTCAATCTTCTGGCTTTTCTCGCCATCCTCGCCGTGACCGCGGTCCTGGTAATCGGGATCAAGGAGTCGGCTGACCTGAACGCGGCGATCGTGATGGTCAAGGTTTCCGTGGTGCTGGTTTTCATTGCCGTGGCCGGTGCGTACTTTTTCCGGCACCCGGCGGTCTTTTCAGCCCACTGGCATCCATTTATTCCCCCGAACGACGGCACCTACGGACACTACGGCTGGTCCGGAATTGCACGCGGCGCCGCGGTGATATTCTTCGCCTACATCGGATTCGACGCGGTCTCGACGGCGGCGCAGGAAGCCAGGGACCCCAGGAAGGACATGCCGTTTGGCATCCTGGGGTCGCTCGCCGTCTGCACGATTCTTTACATCCTGGTCTCGGGACTGCTCACCGGCGTGGTTCCCTATACTTCGCTCAACGTTTCGGACCCGGTCGCGGTCGGGATTGATGCCACCGGCGTCCGGTGGGGGAGCTTCCTGGTGAAGGTCGGCGCCATCTTCGGGCTGGCAACCGTCATGCTCGTCATGTTGCTGGGCCAGTCGCGGGTATTCTTCTCGATGTCGCGGGACGGTCTGCTGCCCGAATGGGCAAGCAAGATTCATTCGCGCTTCCGCACGCCGTACATTTCGACCATCCTCGTCGGCGTCTGCGTGGCCGTCTTCGCTGCCTTGGTCCCTATTGACATTCTCGGAGAACTGGTGAGCATCGGCACGCTTCTGGCGTTCGTCATCGTGTGCGCCGGTGTTTGGATCCTTCGGGTAAGGCGGCCTGACATGCCCCGGCCGTTCAAGACGCCGTGGGTGCCGGTGGTGCCGATTTTCGGCATTCTGGTTTGCGCGTACCTTATGGCGAGCCTGCCCCGCGATACGTGGTTACGCCTGCTCATCTGGCTGGTCATTGGCATGCTGGTGTACTTTGGTTACGGAAGACGCCACAGCCACGTCCAGAAGCTGGTGTCGGCTCCGGCTCCTGTCGCCCAAACGCGCAGCTAAGGGCGCGGCCTCTGCGCGCGAGCGTTCCGAACCGCCACCCCGCCATGCTCAGCTCCATACTCGAATCCCTCCGCCAGGAATATCGCACCCGCCGCATGGGGCGTTTCGCCTTCTGGAGCGCGGCGTACGGCGCTGCCCTGTGGCTTGTCGACCGCTTCACCGGCGCAGCGCCTGGCTTCCTGTGGGTCCTGTTCTGGGCCACTTTTCTGCCGGCCACCCTCTACTACGTCGTCCGCTTGGTGCGGTTCTTCAGGGAGCGCGTGCTGTGGCGCTTGCGCCGCCGGTTAGTTGTCACCTACATCTTCATGGCTGTGGTCCCCATCGTTCTCATCTTGCTCCTGGTAGCGGTGGGCGCAGTAATCATCAACGGCCAGTTCGCGGCGTTCCTGGTCGCCTCAAATCTCCGCAACCACTTTGACGAGCTGCGGCAACTCAACCGCGTGGTAGCCCACGAGTCGCATCTGACTCCGGGAAAAAATCCCGAGGCGCTGCTTAACCACTTGCGAATGTTGTACGTGACCGAACTCGCCGAGCATGCCGCAAGCTATCCGGGCCTTGAGATCACGCTTCGGCTTGGCCCCCTCGTGCGCGCCTACCGCATCGACGGGACACCGACAAAACCCGTGGCAATCCCTGAATGGCTGAAGCAGGAGGAGTTCGCGGGAGTCGTGATGGGCAATGGCCAGCTTGAGTTGCGCGCCTCAGACCAAGCACAGACCTCTGTGGGGCGACTCACGGTGATCCTTTCCCAGCCGCTCACACCTGAACTCCTGGATCTGGTTGGTGAAGGGATTGGGCCCGTGGGCGTGTTCGTCCCCCAGGAACGGGGGACCAGGCCCCCCTTACCCCCGGCGGATCCCGGTTCCCCTGCGCGGCTCGCCGCGCCGGAAGGACAGCCGATGGAGACGATCAACATAAGCTCCAAATCCCTCCGGCTTCCGCCTCCTGTGAACTGGCTCGATCGCGCGGTCTTCGGCGCGGCGGCGTTGAATCCCGTCATCTGGAACGCCCAGAAGGAAGAACACTTTCCCGTGCCGGTGCTGCTTTACGCGTCCTCGCGCGCCGTAACACTCAATCGCCAGCTTCTGGCAACGCTGGGTGAACTTTCCCGTGTTCCTGTAACTTTCTTTAGCGTGGTGGCGGTGGTTTTCCTGGCCATCGAGGTGTTCGCTCTGATCATCGGAGTGCAATTAACGCGTTCCATGACCACGACGGTGGATCAGCTGTACCAGGCCACGGAACGAGTCAAGACCGGAGATTTTTCCTACCGCATCAGCCTGCCAGGCCGAGATCAACTGAGCGCGCTCGGGGAGGCGTTCGACAGCATGACAGCCTCGGTAGAACGGTTGCTGCGCGAGTCCGAGGAAAAATCGCGGCTGGAGAGCGAGCTCGAAATCGCGCGCGAGGTCCAAACACGGCTGTTCCCCCAGAGGCTGCCGGAAGCACCGGGCCTCGAGTTGTATGGGATCTGCAAGCCCGCGCGCGTGGTCAGCGGGGACTACTACGACTTCCTTCAACTCGGCGGGAAGCGCATCGGCCTGGTGCTCGGGGACATCAGCGGCAAGGGCATCTCGGCGGCGCTGCTCATGGCCACGATCCAATCGGCATTGCACGCGCAGTTTTACGACGGCTTCTCGGCCACCAGCGTTTCTCACGGCATCCCCGTCCCCGTCTCCACCGCCGACGTCATCGCGCGGCTGAACCGCCAGCTTTTCGATAGTACTCCCAGGGAGAAATACGCCACCTTCTTCTACGCGGTTTACGACGGCGAGAGCCGAAAGCTCACGTACACCAACGCGGGCCACCTGCCACCTTTCCTTTTCCGCTCGAACAAAGTCGAACGCCTGACTGTGGGCGGCACGGTGGTGGGGCTGTTCAAGGGGGTGAGTTATGAACAGTCCGTTATCCAGATCGAGCCTGGCGACACAATTCTGGCCTTTACCGACGGCGTCACTGAACCCGAAAATAGCTACGGGGAGGAATTTGGCGAGGCTCGCCTGCTGGAGGCAACCCGGCGGGCGCTCAGCTTGCCAGCGGCAGTCCTGGTTGAAGAGGTCTGTCGCAGCGTAACGGATTGGACCAGCGGCCCCGAGCTCCAGGATGATATGACGCTCATGGTGGCGAGGGCCATTCGATGACGCCCGTATCTCATTTGTCAGTCGGTCAGTTCGTCAGCTTCTCAGTTTTCTGGGTCTGGACTGACCAACTGACAGACTGAAGTACTGACCAACTAACGACAAACTGATCTGACTGTTCATGAAGATACTGACCGCCGCACAAATGCAGCGCATCGACCGCATCACTACGGAGCGGTACGGCGTCCCCAGCCTGACGCTGATGGAAAACGCCGGTCGCGGCGTGCTGGAGTTCCTCGCCGAGCGTTTCGCGCCGCTGGGCGGACAGAAAATCGCCATTGTGTGCGGGCGCGGGAACAACGGCGGAGACGGCCTGGTGGTGGCGCGCCTGCTGCGGGAGCAGGGGCTCACCCCGCGCGTCATATTGCTGGCGGACCCGAAGAAAGTGAAGGGCGATGCTGCCGTCAACCTCGAGCGCCTGATGGCGTCCGGCGCGCCCGAGACCGCCGAAGATTCCGCCGCTTGGCGGCGCGTGAAGGATGGCCTTAGGGGTACGACCTTGCTGATCGACGCCATCCTCGGCACCGGACTCTCGAAGCCGCTCGAGGGTTTTCTGCTCGAGGTCGTGCGTGACTTGAACGAGGGGTTTCGCGGGGTCAGCGTCGTCGCCGTAGACTTGCCTTCAGGGGTTTCCGCCGACACCGGTCAACTGATCGGCGAGTGCGCTCGCGCCGACGCCTCCGTCACGTTCACCGCGCCCAAACTGGCGCACGTCTTTCCGCCCGCCTGCGAGGCGGTCGGTGAATGGGTGGTCAAGCAAATCGGGACACCGCCGGAAGCGCTCGAAGAGGACGCCGAACTCCTCCTGAACCTGACCGGCGCGGCAGACGTCGCCTGGATGGCGCAACCTCGAAAGCTCGACGCGCACAAAGGTACTTTCGGGCACGTCCTGATTCTGGCTGGGTCGGTGGGGAAAACGGGCGCGGCCGCCCTGGCGGCGCGAGCCGCGTTACGCGCGGGTGCGGGTCTTGTGACTGTAGCGACCGCCGAGAGCGCCCTGCCTGTCATCGCGTCGCTGGGCATGGAATTCATGACGGAACCGCTTCCCGAAACCGATTCGGGCACGATCTCGCTCCGCGCGCTCGACGGTGGTCGGCTGGACAAGCTCGTGGAAGGTAAGTCCGTTCTGGCCATCGGTCCTGGCATCGGCAGCGCGCCTGAGACCGCGGAGGTGGTGCGCGCGGCGGTCAACAAATACGACCTGCCGGTCGTGCTCGACGCCGATGGCTTGAACGCCTTCGCCGGCTGCATGAGCGGTTTTCGCGCCAGCGGCCGCGCTCGCATTCTCACGCCGCATCCCGGCGAAATGGCCCGCCTCGCCGGCCTGACCACGGCGGAAATACAGGCCCACCGGGTGGAAGTAGCTCGCGACTTTGCGTCACGCTATAACGTGTACCTGGTCCTGAAGGGCTTCCGGACCCTGACGGCGGCGCCCGACGGACAGGTGTGTGTGAACCCGACGGGCAATCCCGGCATGGCCACGGGCGGCACGGGTGACGTGCTTACGGGACTGACTGCCGGGCTTCTGTCCCAGTTCGCAGGACGTCCCGCGATCGACGTGGTCGCCGGCGCTGTGTACCTGCACGGGCTCGCGGGTGACCTGGCCGCCGCCGAACTCGGGCAGCACTCGATGATTGCAGGGGATCTGGTGGAGGCGCTTCCGCGTGCGTTCCGGGCGCTCGGAGAGTGGTGACAAGTGACAAGTGGCAACTGAAGTCAGTCAGTTATCAGTTATCAGTTTTCAGTAAAAGCAGGCCTTGGACTTGGTCGACTGAAAACTGACAACTGAAAACTGAGAACTTCTTGTTTTTGAAACCGCAGGATGACTTTGAGATCGTAACTCACTCGCCCGAGGAGACTCTGGCCTTGGGAAGGAAGCTGGCCACCGAACTGCGGCCGCCGTGCCTGGTGCTGCTCGAAGGCGAGCTCGGCAGCGGCAAGACGACACTGGCGAAGGGAATTGTCGCGGGCCTCGGCGTTTCGAGCGAGGAGGAAGTCACCAGCCCGTCGTTCACGCTGGTGCACGAGTACGGCCGCGAGCGCAAGGTCTACCACGTGG
>QHZK01000191.1 GCA_003224635.1 Acidobacteriota bacterium
GCTTGGCAGAGGTCTTTCGCGCGCAGGGTAAAGTCGAACGGGCGCAAGCAGAGCTGAAGAACGTGGAGCAAATTCAGGAGAGCACGCGGGACAAATTGCTGCACGAAATTTCCGGCTCACCGCCGCGCGCGCCCGCACCTTGACGCTGAGGCGCGATCTGGTGGTCAGAGACTGCCGCTACAGTTTCGCGCTGCGCATACCGAGCTACGCTTCAGCAGTCCGGGAGTTGATATCTTATCGTCGCGCGGCTACCGTCGGGCGTCTCACAGGTTCCTGAAAGGTTCTGGGTGGTCGATGCGGTCGGCATTTCGCCAAGTCGTGACGTCGCTCGTCGTTTTCGCTTTCCCCCTCATCGCGCTATCTGCCCTTACCGCAGGCGGCCAACAAGAACCCCTGCCCCAGCACTCCGCCGCGCACTCCAAGCCGTTCCTTGTCGAGTTCAGGAACGCCGCGCCCGGGGTCGCCTACGTCGGGTCGAAAGCCTGTGCAGAGTGTCACGGGGACATCAACCAAAGTTTTATGAAGACCGACATGAGCCGCGCCATGTCTCTCCCGAGCAAGTTGAAGGAGCTCCCCGGCCTCGACCATCCGGTGACCGTCAAGCACCCCAAGGCGAACCGTTACTATCAGGTTTACCGGCGCGGCGCCGATTTCTTTCAGAGCGAATATGAGCCGGATGCGGACGGCAAGGAAGTCTTTCGAGACGAACAGAAGATCAGCTACATCATGGGCTCGGGCGCCAACGGATTCACTTGCCTCGTGCGGCGGGGCGACTATTTATTCGAGGCGCCTCTCTCTTACTACTCCAGGACCAAAGAGTGGAATCTCTCGCCCGGCTACGAGTCAACTGACCTGAGCTTCAGCCGGCCGATTGAAGGCGACTGCATTTTTTGCCACAGCGGCAGACCGCAGCCCGCAGAGGAACGGGGTGGCAAGTTCAAGAGCCCGCCATTTCTCGAACTGTCGATCGGCTGCGAAATCTGTCACGGCCCGGGCGCGTTGCACGTCAAGGAACGCCGAAGGGCCGCGCCGCTCCGCGGCAATATTGATCGGAGCATCGTTAATCCGTCCAAGCTGCCGGGCTGGCTCGCCGACAACATCTGTATGTACTGCCACCAGGGTTTGGATGCGAGGGCCTTGATGCCCGGCAAGGGCTATGCTGACTTCCGGCCCGGGACACCGCTGGCCGACACGCTCGCTATATTCGTCCTGCCGATTCGCCGCGGTGAACCGCCCGGCGACCCGCTGCTCCAACACTTCGTGCCCAAAACGCTGAGCCAGTGCTATGTGAAAAGCGGCGGTCGGCTGCTCTGCATCACCTGTCACGATCCACACCAACAGCCGACCGCGCGGGAAGTTCCGGCCTACTATCGCAGCAAATGCCTCACCTGCCACACGGAGAAAAGCTGCACGTTGCCGCTGCCAGCGAGGTTGGCAAAGACTCCGCCCAACGATTGCGCCGGCTGTCACATGGCGAAGCAGCGCGTTCAGCAGATTTCCCATTCCTCTCTCACCAATCACCGCATTCTTGCCCGCGCGGGCGAGCCGCTTCCGGAAATTGCCTACCACATGACCACGCCGGAGTTCCCCGACTTGGTGTACATCGACGCGATTCCTCAAGCGGCGCCTAAGCCCATCCCGCCGCTGACCCTCTTTCGGGCCTATTCCCAATTGGTGCAGTTGAACAGCGAGTACGCGGCGGGCTTCGACGCGGCGCTGGATTCGCTCGCCAAGGCCGGGAGCGATGACCCGGCAGCGCTCATGATCATGGGTCTCAAATTGATGAGTGCGGATGTTCCCCAGGCCCGGACGTCAGCCGCAGAATATTTCCGGCGAGCCCTTGCGGCGGGATCAACCGATCCGCAGAATTTCGAATTGCTGGCGACGTTTCAGGTGCAGTCCGGCAAGACGCAGGACGCCATCGCCACCATCCAGCGCGGTTTGCAAGCCAATCCCTACTCGCCCCGGCTGTACCGCGCGCTCGCGGCGCTGTACGTTGCTGTCAACGCGCATGACGACGCACTTAAGACGATGAAGAAAGACCTGGAGCTGTTTCCCGAAGACTCCTACATGCGCTCGCTTTTGAAACAAACGGAAAACCCGGACGGGAAGGCAGGCTGCCGCCCCCAAGTTCCGCGCTGAGCCCGGCCCGGACGCGCGCCGACCGCCCATTCGCGGCGATGAGCGCCGACCGCGTGTCCACACCGGGCCAGGTCGAGAATCTGACTCTGCTGCATCCCACTGAACTTCAGGTTCATCACGGTCTCTCACGGCAAGGGCAACAGCGCAATGCGGTCTTGGGGTCAAGGTCCCGAGTCCGGACGACCGGCGCGGGCGCCGCTCGCGGCCACGTATCCGAGCGAGCTCAACCGCTCCATCATGACGCATGATTTGCATGATATATCATGATAGGAAGTCGCGCGGCTCGATGGGCGCCAGTCGCCAGCGGCCGAACGGTGGTACTATCGGCTCGTTCGTTCCGAGGAATCAACGCATGAAACCTGGCCAGTCGGGATGTGAAATGACAGGCCTCTTATTCACGCGAGCGATCCTATTGGCGCTGTTCGCCGCCCTCTCACATGGGCCAGGACGCGCTCAGGACACCATTCAGACGCTGGCCGCGCGCGGGGAAGGGTTCGAGAAGCTCGAGAGATGGGAGGACGCTGCGGCGGCGTACCGCCAGATCCTGAAGATCGACGCTCGATCGATCGCCGCACTCAATCGCCTGGGCGCGGTCTCGGTTCACCAGAAAAAATTCGAAGAGGCTGTTCGGTATTACAGACGGGCGCTGGCCCTAAATCCGTACGAGTTCGGGACCAATCTCAACCTCGGCATCGTCTATATCAAGATGCAGGACTACGGGAGGGCGACAATCCCTCTCGAAAGAGCGACCGAAGCCGAACCTTCGGACTTTCAGGCGCGAGAGCTCCTGGCCGTAGCTCTGATTGGCCGCAACGACTATGCCCGGGCGATTCCCCACCTTGAGAGGGCTGTAGAGCTCGCCCCGCGGGACCTCGGGACGCTCTACCTGTTGGAGCGTAGTTATCTCGAAACGAAGGCCTTCGACAAGGCGTTTGCGACCTTCGAGGGCCTGGAAGCACTGGATCCCAAGTCGGCCTGGGTCCGCATCCTGCGGGGACAGGCTTACGACGGCCTCGGCGACTACAACAAAGCCATTCAGGAATTCGAGAGCGCGCGGCAAGAAGCGCCTGCAGATGCCACCGTGCGCTTTTCGCTGGGCTTCATGTACTGGAAGGTCCGACGGTACCCTGAGGCGGAATCCGAGCTTCAGGAAGCTCTGAAGCTCGACGCTCACTTTAC
Source organism: Acidobacteriota bacterium (assembly GCA_003224635.1). Taxonomy (GTDB): domain Bacteria; phylum Acidobacteriota; class Terriglobia; order UBA7540; family UBA7540; genus QHZK01. The sequence continues at coordinate 3,322 of QHZK01000191.1, forward strand.
AGAAGTGAAGTATTACCTGGCTGACACCTACCTCATGGAGCAAAAGCCCGAAAAGGCCCTGCCGATTCTCAAGAGCGTCACCCAGGAGGACCCCCGAAACGCCCGAGTCCTGGTAGACTTGGGCAAGGCTTTCGTCAAATTGGATCGCGCTCAAGACGCAGTCCGCGCGTACCAAGCTGCCTTACGGGCAGATCCCGATCGTGCGGATGCTCATTACCAACTGGCTCGCGTCTACAAGAGGTTGAACCGGCCAGGCGAGTTTCAGCGCGAACTCGATGCGGCGCAGAAACTGCAACAACGAAAGCGAGAACGCGAGGAGACCCTTCTCAAGGCAAGCGGCTCTCGGGGCGATCCCAGCAGTCGGCGGGGCCTCTCGCCGCACGGAGTAAACAGACAGAAGGAGTAGAGTCCCGGCTGCCCGCAACTCTGTTGGTCATCGCGAGTCGCTCGAAGAAGAACTTCTGCCCTCGACAAGCGGTTTCGCGCCGCAAGCTGAATGAACCATTCGAACTCGCGTTGCGCTTCCGTCGCCTTTCCTGCAAGCCCGCAAGGCTTGAGCAAGGCCGTAGTGCGCTCGGACCAGGTTGGGTCCCGGGCTGAGGGCCTGCCGAGACTCCTTCGGCGGGCGAGGATATCACTAATGTGGGCACAGGAAGCCCGCGGCGAGATCGTATCTGCGACACGCTTCGCCGCACGGCGTGGGACATCGTTATGACAGGAGGGTACCAGACCGCCGGCGAAAGCGCTCGCCGGGGAACGAACATCTGGCCGAACACCGGGGGCGGCTGGATGAACGGCCGTGGCGACGACACTATATGACCATGTTTGTGGGTTACGGGCACATGGTAGATTTCTTCACCAGCTTCGAGTGGTGGAAGATGGAGCCGCACGATGAATTGGTAGACAACGGCAACTATTGCCTCGCCAAGCCAGGGGAGACTTATGCCGTCTACCTGCCGAGCGGCGGTAAGGTCACTGTCAAACTCGAGCCGGGCCGTTGCACGGCAACCTGGTTCGGGGCGGTAACCGGTGAGAAGCTCGTGCTCCCCGACGCCCAAGGACCGCTCTGGACTTCGCCCGAAGCGCCTGACCGCAACGACTGGGCGCTTCTGCTCTCGCGAGAATAAATCTCGTGTGACCCGTGGAATCTTGCAGCGCCCCACGGGAACGGGCAGGTCTAGGGTTAAGGTTTGTTGGGTAGCGCTACCGGGAATCGAACCCGGGTTTTGAGATTGAGAATCTCACGTCCTAACCCCTAGACGATAGCGCCCTACAAGCAATACTCAATAGCCTACACCAGAAAGCTTCGGCGCCTCAGAGCGACCTCGCTAGTTTACTCTGGTTCGTCTTTTCCCATCAAGTCTATGACCGGCTCCGGCTCGACATCAAGTTCGGCGCGCTGCTGGAGGCAGCACCCAAGTCATCTAATCATCTCCCAGACGCGGGAATCCGGCACGAACACCAAGCGCTGGACCGGGACCCGGGAGACGAACTCGCAGGCCGACTGGAACACCAGGCTGACCAGCTCCGGGTCTTCGGCAAAGAACAGGATGCTTTCGAGCAGAGCCCGCCCTGCCTCCGCCAGCCCTACCGCCTCGAGGCGATTCTCAGGACCCTGGGCGAGAAGATAGAGCGCGGCTACAGGGGCCGAGAGGTTCTCTCCTACTCGGGCGAGTTCGCCCGCAAAGGGGGTCCCGAAGGCGAGGTAGCCTCCAGGCGCTCGGGAGCCCTCAGCTCCCCGCGGGCGCACGTAGGAGACTTCGTCGGTCAGCAGTCTGACGTCGGGCGGCGCCAGACGCGAGATGGTCGTCTTCCCGGCCCCCGACCGCCCGCCAAAGAGGAAGGCGCGGCCGTTTCGCACCGCGCTCGCGGCGTGCGCCAGGAAGCCGCCGGACCGCGCGAGCAGCAGAGTGTGTACGATGCGCAAAACCGAATCAATCGAATAAGGATTGAGCGATTGGCGAATCCTGCCCTGGCCGAGCGCGGGGTCCCACTCAGCCCGAAAATCGCCGCGCTCGATCGACCACCGCCCGGAGTCATGGACCACCCGGACATCTTCGTCCTCCGATATCTTACCGGGCGGCACGAGGTCGATTTCGAACTCGAAGTCGGGTCGGGCCGAGGAGCTTAGAAAGCCGCCGTAGCGTTCCTCGAGGATTCGCAGAAAGGAAGGGTTGTCCGTGCGGAGCCCGATCGCCATGCCGCCGATGTGGACCGCCACATCGTAGCAGCCGCTCCTCGCTGGATGTTCCACGCGACCTCTTTTTCCGGGGATTCGCCGCAGGGCGTGCAGGTTTTAAGGAAGGGCCTGGCAAGCCCGCCCCCCAAAATCAGGATTCCTCGGCCAACCGTTGCCGCAGGGCGTGCAGGCGTAGCAGGAGAGACTGCGGCCACTCGGAATGGCGCAAGACCGGCCCCACCATCCGCGCCCACCAACTGGGACCCTGAGAGGCGTCAATCCATATAGGCCGCGAGCGGCCGCGAAGGATGCAAGTGACCCGCCCCAGCAGCTCCTGCCCGGAAACTGGCGGATCGTCATCCGGCAAGCTGTCGCCGCGAGTGATCCAATAGGGCTGCCCCTCTTTGCTGATTTTCTTGACCACCCGATGCGCACAAAGCCGCCCTTGGCGACGGACCAGCACGATGTCACCTGGGAGCGATTCGGCCGCGTCTTGCCGCCGAATGTGGAGGATGTCGCCCGGCCACACCGACGGCAGCATGCTGGTTCCGGTGACCCGGAGGCGCAGCTCGCCGGCCAGGCAAAGCACTTCCTCAGCCAGTTGGCATCTCAGCGCCTCGCCAACCTGTACGGCTGGTTCCATGGGAGGCGTCTTCGGCTAGGAATTCTTCTTGTTAAATTTGCACTGCGCCTGCGTCGGCGAGATCTTGCCGCAGGACAAGGCCATAGTCTCAAAGACCTGCTCGCAGCGAAACGCGGGCTTCTGATACGGCCTCTTCCCAACCGGCTGCGCCTCGGGCTCAGCCGGCTGTGATGCGAGTTGATCGTTCTGCCTGGAGGCATTCATCTTCATTGCAACCCCGATTGAGTCAGCTTGATGGCGCAGGCGCCACCCGCAATTCCGTTACAAGTGGTATTCGCCAAGTTCGAGAAA
>QHZK01000037.1 GCA_003224635.1 Acidobacteriota bacterium
TACCGGCGTCCTTAGAGTCTTGAAATACTCCGGCCCGATGATGTTCACACTGACCGGCGTGTTTTCGCCGGGCCGCGGCGTGTATCCCTGAACGGTTGGAACAGTAAAGCTGAAATGTTGGCTCATCGGGCTGTGCAATGAAAAACTGATGGCACGCACGCCCGGGACCGCTTTGATCTGGTCGAGCAGATCTTGGTAAAGCCTGGTGAGCCGCGAGCCCCCATAGCCGACCAGGCTCGGGTTCACTGAAAGGAGTACAACATTCTGCTTGTCAAATCCCGGATAGAAATCTCTGAGCTTCTGGAGGCTCCGCACCAGGAGGGTAGCGCCGATCAGCAGCACCAGGGACAGCGCCACTTGCGACACAACCAGTGCTTTCCCTAAATTCGAAGACCTGGCACTTCCCAAACTGCGTGCGCCTTCTTTGAGGGCGGGTGTGAGATCGAGCCGTGTAGCGCGCCAGGCAGGTGCAAGCCCGAACAGGACGGCCGTCGAGAGGGAGACCAGCGCCGTGAAAGCCAGAACGCGAGCGTCAGGTTGTACGTTCAGTGCAACAGGAGTTGGGGAGTTCGACATCAAGGCGAGTAGTCCGCTGCTGCCCCAGAAAGCGAACAGCAGGCCGAGCGCCCCCCCGCACAGGGCGAGCAGCACGCTCTCGGTCATCAGTTGCCGGACGAGGCGCCGCCGGCCCGCTCCCAGCGCCATCCGTAACGCAATCTCCCTCTGACGGGCGCTGGCCCGCGCCAGCAGAAGGCTGGCGACATTCGCGCAGGCGATGAGCAAGAGCAAGCCGACGACAGTCATCAGGACGAGCAGGGGCTTTGAGAACTGCTGGCGCAGGGCAGCCAAGCCTCGATTGCCCGGCTCCAACTGGACCTTCATCTGGAGAAACCCCTGGCGAAGCCAGGGTAAGCCGGCCAGCCCTTCAGCGGCTTCCCGTGCGGCTTGCCGGAATATGGGTTGTACATTGGCCAGCGCCCGGTCCTCGCTCACGCCGGGTTTCAGCCGAGCCATGAGGTGAAGCCAGTTGCGGAAGGGCGCGCTCAAGACCGAGTAGGGCGTGCCCGCGGCTGCCCAGTCCGGCCATACCTGAGCAACCATACTGAGAGGCATCGACACGTCAATCCGCTCGCCGGGCTGCAGGCCGAAGAACTCGGGAGGCGTCACACCCAGAACGGTGACGGACGATCCATTCACCGTGATCTTCTTCCCGACCGCTCGAGGGTCGCGGTTGAATCTTTTCACCCAGTAGTCATAGCTGATAACAGCCACCGGTCCTGCGCCAGCCACCCTGTCGTCTTCCGGTGTGATCGTGCGTCCCAGCATGGCGTTGACGCCCAGCACCGAATAATAGTTCCCGGAAACCACCTGGCCCTTGGCCAGCCCGGCCGCGCCGTCCACCTCAAAATCAACATCAGGCAGCTCGCGGAACGCGACGACGCCGGCGAACACTTGGTTGCGGTCGCGAAGCTGCTTGAACGTGGGAAAGGAGAAGCTATCTTCCGATCCGTCCGCCGAGACCCAGGTAAAGTGGACAAGCTGTTCTGGGTCCTTAACCGGCAGCATCTTCAGCAAAGCCGCGTCGATCAAGCCGAAAATCGCCGTATTCGCGCCAATTCCGAGCGCCAGGGACAGCACGACCACGAACGCGAAGCCAGGGCTCCTCGCCAGCATCCGCAAGCCGTAACGCAAGTCCTGCCATAGAGCTGTCATGGCCTCACCTCGCTCCGCGCTCGACGTTGATATTTGGACGGACTTGCCCCTCACCCGCTTGGGCAAGTGGAGTGCCGCTTCTACCGCCCGGTTAAGGTCCGGCTAAGTTATTGTCCAACAGACGATTGCGCCACCCTCGGAGTTTAGGCCTCAGGGCTGCGATGTTCGGTTTCGGGATTGGCGTGTTCGGGACCGGATACCTGTCGCTGTCTTTGTTGGTTCATGATGCCAAAGATGCGACCGCGATGGATGGTTTCGACGGCTGCGGTTTTGCGGCGCAGGAGCGGCTTCGATCAACCGGAGCGTGCCAGAGAGCAGAGGGCGTCAAGTCTCCTCCCACTGCGAGGAATCTATTTATTTTGTGATTGTTACCCTGCGCTAAGGTAGGCTTAACGAAAAAAACATTCTCCGGCTGCCGGGCGCACCAATTAAACGTTTCGCAGCCTGGGCGCTGTGCCATCGTTCAAACGTCGGGCAAGTTCTCACCGCCGGTGGATGTCTCAGTTTGAACTGAGACACTACCGCTACGGTAGGTCCGAATTTGCCCTCTTCCCCGAAGGGGCGGTTCACCGATGCTGGCCTTAGGGTGAAATTGCGATGGCGCAACCTCGGCACTTAACAATCGTGCTCAAGCTAACTTATTCCTTAGAAAGCTGCAGGGAGCTAGTCATTCTCAATTGGTAGCGATCCGTACCATTTTCGTGCTTCGTTCTGCCCGCTGAAACGGCATGAGCTATTCGTAGTAAATCAGGCGAATGATCGCCTCGTATTAGACCCCGGCCCAATTCTTAGAATTGAGCCGGTAGCTCGCCCCAGCAAGACCTGGCGGCTTAGGCCCCCCCGAAGCCGACTCTGGCTGCGGCGAGCAATCCTGTTAATGCACCGAGCTTATATAAAAAAGCGCCGTCGTTATGCTTTCTTTCCGTATGACGCCTATGTGTACTGCATGTACAATTCCAAAAGCGTTAACTATCGGGGGGGCGAAAATGAGGCTGGGGCTGAGCCGCCAGCCTTCCCCCAAGCGGTCTGTCGCTTGTTGATAGTAGCGTATTGACAGTACTTGACTTAGAAGCACGCTTGAACGATCCGTCATGGACGTGGATTCCCTTTTCGTAGAGGAAAGACAGATTTCTTGGCAACGGGTTGGCGATCAGGACGCCGGCACACACTACCACGGCGTCGTTATATGTTCCCAATCGGAGACAGCCACGACGCGGCGTTGAGGCTAGTTGGCTACCGACTATCGCTTTCTCAGCCCGATGTTGGAAAGCCCTGGTTGGAAAGCCCTGGAAAGTGTTCCGTGCTCTCTTGCCGAACCAAGCGCGCATAAGCCTGACTGCTGGCGTCATCATAGCTATTGCGTATCGAGCTGATAATTGGCGGCAGCGGAGTAATTGCCGCACCGGTCTGCACGTGCCAAAGGCGCGCCCCGTAAGAGCGTCGAGAGCAATGAAATTACCATCTGCATCGCCTGCGAAGACGACGGTCGATAGCAACGCTGCGACTGTTGGCGAGGACAGGTTATCAAGGCTGCGGCTTCCAAGTTGCCGGTTGACCCTGGGTCAAGCGGTAGGTTTAAATGGGTGCTACTTTGTGTGGGGCAAACTATGCTGACTCGTCGGCAATTTCTTGAGAAAACAATCCATGGCGTTTCGGCTGGCGCGGCGATCGCCGCGTCGGAGATTTTGGACGCGGGTCAGCTCGCCTGGTCCAAACCCATCGGCCTCGAAATCTATACCGTCCGCGCCGAGTTCGCCAAGGATCCGGCTGGCACGCTGAAGAAAGTGGGCGCCACGGGCTATCGCGAAGTGGAAGTCTCGACCGAGATTCCGGCCGACACGCTCAAGGCCTACCTGCGCGCCGCAAATCTGACGGCGCCGAGCACCTATCTTGATGTGCCAAAGGACATCGAGAGCTGGAAGAAGACGCTAGACCGTGTTCATCCTAACGGTTTCCGCTACATTGTGGTGGGCGACAACCCGCAGCTCGACGCCGAAGCGTGGAAGCGGCGGGCCGAATTGTTCAACGAATGTGGAAGGCTCGCGCAGCGCGCCGGGATGCAGTTCTGCTACCACGCCCACGAACACGAGTTTGCGCGCGTGGATGACACCTCCGGGTACGACATTATGCTGACGCGCTCGGACCCCGAACTCCTCAAAATGGAGATGGACGTTTTCTGGGCCACCTACGCCGGTCAGGACCCGCTCGACTACTTCCGAAAGCACCCGGGGCGCTTTCCGTTGCTCCATATCAAGGACTTCAAGCCGGGCTTCCCGACGAGCACCGCCAGCTTCCCCTATGACAGCGGGCCCAACCCGTTCGCTCCGGCCGGCAAGGGTCGCATTGATTGGGTGAAGATCTTTGCTCACGCGCGCCAGGCCGGTACCCAGCACATCTTCGTCGAGCAGGACCGCTGCGACGGCAGTCCGTTTGAAGCCATTACGGCCAGCTTCAACTATTTGAAGAATCTCCGCCTGAGCTGAACGCCATGGCCGGAAGTTGTCGATGATCCACGTTCGCACCCACGCGTAGCCCGTTACGGCGAGGTGGCCGCCAAAGGAAGAGTCTGTTCATGCCCTTCCGGAGATTCTCGGCGGGAAACACGAATGTTCTAACGGCGCGGACCGGCGATGCCTCCAGAGACGCCCAACGTAACCCCCGTCGCGGCCCCGGAGTCGACCGCCGAACAGCGCCGGGTGCCGGCGATGTTTCGCTCCCTGCGCTACCGCGACTTCGCTCTTTTCTGGACCGGAAATTTCCTTTCCAACATCGGCACCTGGATGCAGAACCTCGCCCTCGGCTGGCAGATCCTGGTGATGACGAACTCCCCGTTTCTGCTGGGGCTGAACGGCTTCCTGGGCACACTTCCGTCGCTGGTCTTTTCGCTGCCGGGCGGGGCCATTGCCGATCGCCTGAACCGGCGAAAACTGATGCTCTTCACGCAGACCAGTATGGCGCTTCTGGCGCTGGTCCTCGCCCTTCTCACTTCTTTCCACGTCATCCGGATCGGCGAGATCCTGGCCATCAGCTTTCTCACCGGTCTGGCGTCCGCATTGAACAATCCTGCGTATCAGGCCCTGGTGCCTGACTTGGTGGAGCGCGAAGACCTGGTCAACGCGGTCGCCCTGAACTCCGCGCAGTTCAATATGTCGCGGGCCATCGGACCTACGCTGGCTGGCCTCGCGCTCGGGAAGGTGGGAACGGCGGGCTGCTTTTATCTGAACTCGGTCAGTTTTCTGGCCCTGATTATCGCCTTGCTGGTGATCAACGTCCCCGTGCGCCGAGATGCAGAAGCATCAACCGTCTGGGGCGCCATGCTGGACGGCTTGCGGTTCGTCAACCAGCACCGCCTGATCATCATCCTGCTTTCCATACCCTCGTTCCTGAGCCTTCTGGGACTGCCCTTCGTGGTCTTGATGCCGGTGTTCGCGCGCGATTTGTTGAGGGTGGGAGCGTCGGGATTAGGGTACCTGATGGCCGGCGCGGGGCTGGGCGCGGTGCTTTCGGCCCTCACCCTGGCCGCGCAAAGAAGCGCGGAACGCAAGGGCGGGTTCATTATCACGAGCGCCGCGGTCTTCTCGCTCGCCCTGATCTTACTGGCTCACGCGCACTCCTTCTGGTGGGCGTTTTTTCTGCTGATGGTCCTGGGCGCCACGATGGTCGGGGCGCTGGCGCTCACGAATACCACGCTTCAGATCATCAGCCCGCCGGAATTGCGAGGGCGGATCATGAGCTTCTACACTTTGACGGTGATGGGTCTCGCGCCCCTGGGTAGCCTGTGGGTAGGCTCGGTAGCCGAGATCCAGGGCACGCGCTTCGCCCTGACGCTGGGCGGCGCGATTTGCCTGATTTACTTCCTGATCCTGCTGGCTTCGCTTCCCCGCCTGCGCCGGATCGCGCGTCTGCCGTGGCCCGAGGACAACAGGGAGCCGCAAGCAGCAAGTTAGCGCTAGTCAAGCTGGGGGTCGAAAGAGGTGATACGGAGAGTGGGAAAGAAAGAACGTCTGAAACTGTTCGATCAGGCGACGGAGCGGCAGCGTCGCCGGGAAGCAGCTCTGCGTAAGGCGCGATTGCTCCCACGAAAGCCACCCGCCAATCGGGGATGGAAGCGAGAGGAACTCTACACTCGTGGTTTCTTTTGATTGACACGAACATTCTGGTCTACCGCTTTGATGCACGCTACCCCGACAAGCAGCACGTCGCCAGAGAGTTATTGCGGAAGGGTGTCCTTCAGGATTCGGTTCGGGTCCCGCACCAAGCCATTGTGGAGTTTATGGCCGTGGTGACGCGGCTCACCCCGGAGCGCAGGCCGCTTCTATCCGCAGGCGAGGCGCGACGGGAAACCGAGGAGCTTCTAACGCAGTTCGAGGTGTTGTACCCCAACGAGGCGCTGGTTAGAACGGCGTTGCGAGGAGCGGCCGCCTATCAGCTTTCCTGGTTCGATGCGCATCTGTGGGCCTACGCGGAGCACTACGGGCTGGCCGAACTCATCTCGGAAGATTTCGAGCACGACCGGCTTTATGGAAGCGTACGCGCGAAATCCGTTCCTTTAATCTGCCCGACCTCCATAATAACGCGTAGCGCTCTGCAGGACGCTCTTAATGAGGGGTGTTCGCTGCCTTCTGCTTGCCGCCCTCTGTTTGTTGTTTTCTGCCTGCCGTCTTCTGGGCCAATGCTTCGTCAATCATCTTATAGACCTGCTCCGGCGTCGCGCCGACCACGATCCTGCCGTTAATGAAGCTGGTGGGTGTGCTGCTGACGCCGAGCTTCTCGCCCTCGCGATGGCCTGCCTCGATGCGCGGAAGTGACGCCTTCGAGTCAATGCACGCGGCCAGCCGCAGGCGGTCCACCCCGGCCTCTTCGCCGTATTGGAGCATCAAGTCACGGACGCTCGTGACGGTGATAGAGCTCTGGTTCTTGAAGATGAGACTGCGGTAGGCCACAAAGGCGGAGGGATTGATCTGGTAAGCGCACTCGTTGGCAATCGCCGCCGTGTGCGACCAATCGTGCATGGGAAGGGGAAACTCCTTGAACACAATTCGGACCTTGTCGCCGTACTTGGGCAGAAGCTCCTTCTCCAGGAATTCATGGAAGCGCGCGCAGGTGGGACACTGGAGGTCGGCGTACTCCACGATCGTCACCGGGGCGCTCGCCGGGCCCGCGCTGGGCTGGTTCCGGGTCACGATCAGGCGCTCAACATCTTCCTGGAACGGCAAAACGTTTCCCAGGATGCCGATCTTCGAGTCCCGCGTCATGTACACGTCTGCGGTCTGCGGCTTGTTCTTCCCGTCACTCGCGGTGAGGGTCGACTTCAAAAACTCCGGGAAGGGCGACTTTGTAAAGGGGGCGACGGTCAGCTCCGTGGCGGGCGGGACCTTGAACGCATCGCGCGCCCGGTGCTCGAACTCGGCCTTGGGGTCTGAGGCCAGCGCGAAGAGGCTGCCCGTGACGAAGTAATGGCCGTCCTTCGTGACGAAGACGTTGCTCGGACGTTTCTGCTTGCCGTCATCGCTCGTCACAACCGTTTCAAAGAAGCCGGGGAACGAGGAGTTGTGCAGCGGCCCAGCCGTCAGTTTCACCGTCTCCGGGACGCCGAAGCGCTGGCGAATGTACTGGACAATTTTGTCCGTGCTGACCTGACTCTCCACGGCGCTGGCGCGCGCGTGGCGCGTTTCCGCAATCAGGGTGATCCCGCTGGCGGCAACCAGCAACAGAATCGCAAAGCCCTTGCCAATCTTGACGTTCAATGGATGGGACTCCTTTCGCAATGGATGGCGCCGCGCGCACTCTGGGGACACCCCTCCACCACCCTGCTGCTCAACCATCTACGATACCCGATTTTAACGAACCCGTCCCCAAAAATCAATTTCATGCTGTAGCGGCGGTCTATGACCGCCGATGTTGGTTCCTGAGCACTTTCCGGCGCTCACAGAGCGCCGCTACAGCAAACGGACCCGTTAGCCTGTAGGGGCGGTCTGCGACCGCGTCCGACCCTGAGCATGTTCGCAGCAACCCGAACCCCTGCCGCCGGCGGCACGGGCTCCTGCGAATCAGAACACAAGCCCGAGGTGCGCCTGCCACGTACGTGGAGTCACGGTATGTGTTCCACTGAAAGTGGAGAGAAAGTTGTACAGAGCTTCTTTATTCGTGAGGTTGAGGACCGAAAGCCTCAGAGTCACGTGATACGGCTCGGTGTGAAGAAGGTTATCCGTCCCTACGCTGGCGTCGAACAGGTGGCGTGGCACGATGCGAGGGGGATTGGTGTCGTCATTTTCTGTTCCTGGCTTCGGAATGCGCACCCGCGTGGCAGAGAACTGCGGCCACGGCAGATTGCAGGATGTTATGGGGCTCGTCAGGGTGGCCAAGGTGCTGCCGCAGTGCAGGCCGATGACGGCTTGCTGGTCGGCATCCAAGGCGAGAGCGCTGGCCAGGTCGGGCACCGAGCCCGCCACCAGGCCGCTATCGTAGCGCCAAGTCAAGATGGCGTAGGGACCCTTCTTGTACACGTAGCGAAGGTTAGTGGTCTGCTGGAAGGCCTGGTCGTGATCGATGCGGAAGGCGCCCGCGGCCAGCGGGGAATTGAAGATCAACCCTCCCTCCTCGGGCCCAAAGTACCTGGAGCGCGCGTGGCCCAGCACGGAGTAAGCGGTAAAGCCCTTGATGGTGGGCATACTGAAGCGAATGCCGAATCCGTCGATCTTGCTTTTCCGCCACAAGGTCGGAAAGACAATGGGTGTGCTGAAGAGCGTGTCGAAGTCGGAGCCGCGGCTGCTAAACTTCCAGAAGTATTCCCCGTCCACCACCCCATAGCGGCCGAGGGCCTGCTCAAATCCCGTATTAAACTGATTGCGCCGCTGCGAAACAATCGGACTCTGTCCGAATCCCCCAAATCCAGAGCCCGCCAGTCCCCCAGCGCCGGTTGAGCTTCCCAGAAGCAAGCCCTCATTAAAGGGCGCCAGGAGGAGCCGAGCATAGGACGCCCTCAGGACGGTATTTGTGCTTGAGACGTGATATGCGAAAGCCAAACGGGGCTCGATCTGCCGGGCCCGTGTCAAGCCGTTGTAGTGGTCGCCACGGACGCCGGCCTTGATCATCCAGTTGCCGAGTTTGATCGAGTCCTCCAGGTAGGCGGATAGCTCCTTGATATCGGTATGGGCGCCGAACGTGAAGAGGCTTCCACCGCGGGTCAGGTCGTATGCCACCAGCCCGGGCGCCAGGTTGGGATTGGCTTCGAAGCCGAGCGCCGCGCACGCGTCCGGATTGGTGGGGATGGGGTCGGTATCGGGACTCCCATCGGGATTCAAGCACACCGGATTGAACGTGGGGTCCGTCAGCCCGAGGTAGAAGTCTTCCGCCAAGAGCCAGTGGCTGAGTTGCAGCCCGCCCTTGATCTCGTGCCGACTGCGAGAATACGAGAGGTCGGCGCGGGCGCCGATGTTATTCAAGCGGCGCCCCTGACGGACAGTAGCGGGTGAGTCCCAGAACGGATCGCGACTGGGAAAGAATTGAAACCAATCAAGCCTGTAGTAGGGATTGAAAGTCAAAAGCAGGTTGGAGCCGAACAGGTGAGTATAACCCGGCGCAATGTTCATCGACCGGATCTGCGACCGTTCATCCTGGCCGGTAGCTTGCTGATCGAATGTGATCGGCTGCTGAAACCAGGAGCGTTGCGCGGAAAGATTCAGGTGCAGTGTATCCCGCTCCGTGGGCCTGAAGTCGATATGATCGAAGATCGTCTCACCATTTCCCTTGTCGTGTAAGTGGGTGAATTCCGGCGGATCAAGGTAGCGGCTCGACCCGTTCGAGTCCAAGGCGAGGAAATTACCCCAGCGTTGGCTACCCCAACCGACGTCGAAGAGTTCTGCCCAAGAGCCCAATGAGCCGTATTCGGCGCTGAGATCTCCCGTTGGCTTCGTTTGGCCCAGTCCGGAGCGCGAGGTGGTGTTGATGATCAGGCTGGTCCGGTCCCCGTACTCGGCTGGGGGCGCTCCCGTCACCAGTTCGAACGACTGGATGGTGTTGAGAGCGAGCTGGTTCGAAAAGATTTTGCTTTGCTGGTCGGGTATGGGCTGGTTGTCCAGAACAATCGAGGTGTCCGCGTGCTCGCCCAGAGGATGATAGAAGCCGTCGCCATCCGCAGCCACGCCCGGCGCCGCGTTCGTGACCAGCTCGGCGAAGCCGGTGGACTGGTTTTGGACAGGCAGCGCCTTGATGAGAGCCTCGCCCACATCGGTGTGGGCGGTCGGAGTCGTTTCGAGCAGGTCGTTTGCCTCAGCCTGGACAGTCACGGTGGTTGAGGCGGTTCCGATTTTCAGGCTGATTTTCAGTTCGATCGGGACCGCCGTGCGCACGTCGACGTCCTGCTGATTCACCTCAAAGCCAGCCGCTGTAATCGAGAGGTGGTACGGATTAAAAGGCACGTTGGGAAACTCGAAATTGCCCTGGTCATCCGCCTGCACGGTCCGGCTGTAGCCGGTTACTGGATTCTGGATCTCCACGGCGGCGCCCTTGACGGCGGCGCCCGAGGGATCGAGCACGGAACCGCGAATGGTTCCAGAACTTAGATTCTGCCCGAACGCGCAAGGCCCGAGGAGCAACAACGAGGTGACAAGTGCCAGACCCGCCACTATTGGCTGCAGAGACCCGACTGCTTCCGTGTTCCCGAAGTGAGAAGCGGAATAATGAAAATACCTGCGAAGCGCCGCATTCATGGGAGCTCTCCTAAAAGATCGATTGTCGTCGCCTAAGGCGACGCTCGGACGGCGAGTTCTTAGGAGAGCGGCGGGGCGCGCCCGTAGAGCGCGCAGAAACGAAGGGAATCGAACCGCTCCGCCGGGGCCGAGACGCGCAACTGGCTCTCGACCGCAGGCGGTTGAGACGAACTCCTTGCTCTGGGGCGAGCGTTTGAATGTCGAATCGTCAGGCAGGTAACGCAAACAGCTTCGGGCAAGACAGCGGTCGACAGATGGTCGCCGGCGGGGCAGAAATGTTCCCTCGCCGGAGCTGGATTCGGCGCTGGCCTGTGCTGGTGGAGCGCCGCAGCGAGCAGCAGGTTCACCTGCAGAAGAAGCAGCGCCCCGACAGCGAATTGCTTGAGCCTGGCATCGATGCTGCGTCGCACCTTCAACGGAGTTGTCCTCTTTGAAAACACGTCAATGTTCCTTCTTGGATGCTCCGCCTGCGCCGCCGGGTTGCAGGCAGCCCCGGTGAATTTTGTTGGGCTGGCGCTCTTCGCCACGAGGCCTCACGGCAAGGCCGCTTCACGTCATACCTGCAGCACGTCGCCCTCGCGGGCTACGAGCTCGTACAGTACCGGGTTGACAAAGAAGCCGAGGAAGAGCCTCGAAGCCAATCCGGCTACGATCACGATGGCGAACGGCCTCTGCGAGTCCGAGCCGATGCCGTGCGAGAGGGCCGCGGGCAGCAGGCCCAGGCAGGCCACCAGCGCCGTCATCATGATCGGTCGCAACCTCAGCAGTGATGCTTCCAGCGTGGCGCTCCGGATGCCCTTCCCCTCGAGGCGCAGTTTGTTGATGTAAGAAACCAGAATGACAGCGGTCTCGACTGACACCCCCATGAGCGCGAGCAGGCCGAGGACCGAAGACACACTGAAGGGGGTGTGTGTCAGTTTGAGCGCCACGAGCGCGCCCACGGGTTCCGTCATCACCACACCCAGCGCGATCGAGATGGGGAACTTGAAATTACCGTAGAGGGCAAACAGGATCAGGAAGATGAGCACGACAGTGAGCGGTCCGATCACGGAGAGCTGGCTTTTGGCGGCCAGAAACTCGCTGTACTCTCCGCCCCATTCGAGCCGGTAGCCAAAGGGCAAAGTGACCCGTTTTCGCACGGCCTGCTGCCCGTCGGCCACCGCACGCGCCAGATCGCGACCCAAGATGCTGTACTGGATCCCAATGTAGCGCGAGTTGTTCTCTCGATAGATAAACGAGGCCCCGTTGCCCTGCCGGATATGGGCGAGCTGGCTCAACGGAATCTGTTGGCCGGCCGGAGTGCCGACCAGCAAATTGGCGATTTCGTGGGCGCTCGACCGGAACCGGGGCTGCATGCGGACCACAAGGTCAAAGAGCTTTTCTCCCTGGATCACCTGGGTGGCTGCCTCGCCGCCTACCGCCGCCTGGATCACGCCTTCCACGTCCGCGACGTTGATCCCGTAGCGGGCTATCTTTTCGCGGTCGACGTCCACGAGCAGGCTTGGCTGGCCGAGCTCGCGCACCACGGTCAGCTCGGCGAACCCGGGGACCCTCTCCAAAACGTTCTTGATCTGGAGGGCCTTGTCCTGCAGGACGTTCAGGTCCGGACCGTACATCTTCACCGCCAGTGCGCTCTTGAGCCCGGTGAGCGCCTCGTCCACGGCGTCTTCGGCGGGTTGGGTGAAGTTGAAAATGATGCCGGGGTAGGAATCGAGCTTCTTGCGGATGGAGTCGATCAACTCGTCCTTGGTGTGTGGCCCGGCCTTCCAGGCCTCGTCCTTATACGGCTTGAGTCCGACGTAGAACTCGCAGTTGAAAAAGCCGGTGGGGTCGGTGCCGTCGTCAGGACGACCGAGCTCCGAGCCTACGACCGTGACTTGTGGGTAAGACATCAGGATCTTCCTGATCTCGGGAGCGATCTTGCTCGCTCCCTCGAATGAGATCGTGTAGGGCATGGTAGCTCGCACCCACAGCGCGCCCTCGTCGAGGTGCGGCATGAACTCGCCGCCAATCGATGAGACGAGCAGCAGCGTGCTCCCGAAAATGGCGAATGCCGCGAGTATGGTCAGCTTGGGGTGGTCCAAGCACCATTCGAGCTCCCCCGCATAAACTCGCTTGACCCACTCGAAGGGGCGGTTGACTCTTTCTCGAACGCCGGCCTTGAACCAGTGCGACGTCAGCATGGGGACCAGCGTCAGGGCGAGGAGCAAGGCCCCGAACAGCGCGACGGACATCGTGTCTGCCATGGGGTGGAAGAGTTTGCCGGAGGGACCGCGCAGCGCGTAGATGGGCAGGTATCCGGCGATGATCACGGCTACGGAATAGAACACCGGGCGGTCCACGTCGCGCGCGCCCGCCAGGATGACTTCGTGAAGATCGTACTTCTGGCCTTGCCTCGCTCCCAGCTCGCGGTAAATGTTCTCCATCATGACGATGGTGCCGTCGATGAGGATTCCAAAATCGATCGCTCCGATCGAGAGCAAGTTCGCCGAAACGTCGTGAGCGTGGAGGAAGATGAAGGAAAACAGCAAGGAAAGAGGAATGGTCAGCGCCACGATGACGGCAGCCCGCAGGCTGACCAGGAAGAAGACCAGCACGACCAATACCAGGGCCATGCCGCGCAGAAGATTGGCTTCAACCGTATCGGTCGTGAGGCGCACGAGCTCGCTGCGGTCATAGAAGGGGCGAATTTTCACGTCGGGCGGCAGCACGTCGCGGTTCAGTTTCTCGGTTTTTTCCTGCACGCCCTTGAGGACGTTCTGGGTCTGTTCGCCCCGCCGCATGAGGATGACGCCCTCGACGGCATCCTGGTTATCCACATCTTTATCTTTAGCCTGGGACTTGTCCGAGAATCCGAATTCGCCCAGGCGCGGCGCGTGCCCGATCGTGACCTCACCGATGTCGCGCACGCGGACCGGCACGCCATTGTTGCTGGCGACGACGATCTGGCCGATGTCTTGGGTGTCGCGCGCCAGCCCGAGCCCGCGCACGTAGTAGAACTGGTCGCCCTGCGAGTAGAATCCGCCGCCGGTGTTAGCGTTGTTCGCCGCCAGCGACTGGATCACCTGGGGCACGGTGAGGTGAAAGCCAAAGAGGCGGGCGGGGTCGAGCAGCACCTGGTACTGCATCACCGTTCCGCCAAAACCGGAATCGTCCGCCACGCCCGGCACGGACCTGTAGGCGCGTGCCAGCACCCAGTCCTCGAAGGTCTTCAGCTCCTGTGGCGTGCGGTCGGGACTTTCAAGCACGTAGCGGTAGACCAGGCCGCTCGGGCTGAACAAGGGCGCCAAAGTGGGTGTGACACCGCCTGGAACATCGGCGCCCCCGAGCCGCTCGAACACGACCTGGCGGGCGAAATAGTTGTCCGTATCTTCCTCGAAGGTCAGGCGGACGTCCGAGAGCCCGTAGAGCGAAATGGACCGCATGTAGACCAGCTTCGGCACGCCGTTCATCTCGACCTCAATGGGCAGGCTCACTAGACGTTCCACCTCTTCGGCGGCGTGGCCCGGCCACTGGGTGATGATCTCGGCCAGTGGCGGCGAAAGGTCAGGGTAGGCGTCCACCGGCATGCGCTGGAATGAGATCACGCCTGCTACCACTATAGAGGCGGTGAGCATCAGGACCAGAAAACGCTGCTTCAGAGCGAATTGGACGACGCGGTGAATCACGACCGGGAGTAAGTAGTCAGTAGTCAGTTGTCAATTGTGAAGAACAGCCGTCAGCCGTCAGCCTTCAGCTATCTGCCACCGGCCCACATGTTCTCTGCCCGCCTATTCCTGACTGCTGATAGCTGACGGCCGACAGCTTGCATAGGCAACAACGGACCATTGCTCATCGCTGAAGTGAGTTCGCGAACTGCAGGAACAGGCTGCCGTCCGCGATCACGCGCTCGCCTGCCTGGAGGCCGCTCGCGATCTCGGTTTTCCCATCCTGGCTCTCGCCCACTGTCACCAGCCGCTGGGCAAACTGGTTGGGGCCCGTAGAAACGTATACGAACGGTTGGTTCTCGCTGGTCCGCAACACCGCCGCGTCCGGTACCGTCAGTGCGTTCTCGATCACCCCGGCCCGGGCGCTGGCCGTCACATACATGTCCTTCTTCAGCTTTCTCCCGGGATTGTCGGTCACAATGCGCACCTGAAGCGTCCGGCTAATAGGGTCGAGCGCGGCGGCAACGTAGGAGATTCGCCCGTGGAACGTCGTGGGATAAGCATCCGTCTGGATGGTGACAGGATCGCCTACGCGCACGTAGGCAAGGTCACGCTCGTACACATTGGCCAGCACCCAGACGGTCGACAGGTTGGAAATGGTGAACACCTGCGTGGCGCCCGCCTGCACGACCTGCCCCGGTCCGACCAGTCTTTCGACCAGCTCGCCGTTGATTGGAGCAAGCACCGGGACTTCGGGCGAGACCGGAGCTTTCAGTAAGCCGTCGGGCTCGACTCCCAGGACCTTCAGCGCCTGCTCGGCGGCCTGCAAATCAGCCTGCGCCTGGTTCCGGGCCGACTCAGCCTGCAAAAGCTCGGCCTCGGCGATGGCGTGGTGTGCGTATAAATCCTCAGAGCGGGCGTAGTTCTTTTCGGCAAGCGAGGAGGCGTCACGCGCTTTAAGGTAATTAGTGCGGGCTTGAGAGTAGTCGGGGCTTGCGACGTACAACATGGGCTGGCCCTTGGCAACCACCTGGCCGGGCGAGACCAGGATGCGCGAGACCGACCCGCTCACCTGCGTAATCACCGGCGTGGTCTCGAAGCTGTTGTACGCCACCGACCCGGTCAGGCGGAGTATCCGGGGCAAGCGCGTCTTTTCGGCCCCAACCACCTGGACGTGCTCCATCTGCTCCTCGGGGACCGTGAAGAGCTGCGCCTGCCCGTCACCTGCGGCATTTGCGGCGGGCGTGCCAGAAGAGGTCGGAGAAGCCTGAGCGTCGGCGGCGCGCCGGCTGCAACCGGTGGGCCCCAGAAGGACGACCAGGAGTAAGGCCAGCGCCGCGTACGGAGCCTCGGCCACCCGACTACCGTCGCGCGGGTTGTGTGTTCTGCGCGTCACTTGCCACTCGCCACTCTTCACTGTCTTCTTCATGGCAGGGTCCTCGTTCCGACGGCTTCGCGCAACTGCTCGAGCGCGAGCATGTAAGTAGCCAGCAACTGCCGATAGGCCAGTTGAGTGGCCCGGTAGCTGCGCTCCGCGTCCAGGAAGTCGAGCAGGCTTGCGGCGCCGCGCCGGTAGGCGTATTCCGAGATGTCGCGCGAGTCCTGCGCCTGCTTGAGGTAGCCGGACTGGTAGAGGGTGATCACGGTCTCGCCCTCTTTCGCCGCCTCGTAGGCCGTGGTCACATCGGTCAGCACGGTCTCCTGGGTCGCCGTTTTGTTTTCCTGGGACTGCTCGATGGCGTAGCGGGTGCGCGCGATTTCACCTTGGTTGCGGTTGAAGATCGGGATTTCGATGTTGAAAAGCATGCTGGCGCTATTCAGGGCCGAGACGTGGCTGTAGTCCAAAGCGGTGGTCAGGTCTCGTTTGCCGTTGGCCCGCGCGAGCTCGTACTGGCTCTGAGCGGCCGTGATCCCTTGCTCGGCGGCGCGCAAGTCGGGACGCAGTCCCAGCGCCGTCGCCTGCAAGTCCTCCTTGTTCCCGTGCAGGGGGACGTAGGCAAGGTCGCCGGCAACGTCGTAGCTCTCGGGCGTCGCGTCATAACCGAGCAGCCCGCGGAGGGTCGCGCGCGCCTGGACCAGATTCAGTTCCGCTGAGGAAACGTCGGTCTGGAACAGGAGCATTTGCAGCTTGATCTTGAGCAGGTCGCCTTCGCTGATGTCGCCCGCCTTGTACCGCGCCTCGCTGATGTTCACCGTCTCCTGGAAGCTCCCAAGGTCCTGTCTGGCCAAGTCGAGGTTCGACTTGGCGAGCAGCACGCTGATGAATTGCTGCGCCACGTTGAAAGTCAAGGTGCGCTCGTTGTCACTCACCTGGGAACTGGTAACAGCCGTCTGGTCGCGAGCTGCCCGGATGCGCGCCTGCCGCTTGCGCCCCCGCTCGAGGGTGTAACTGATGCCCAGGTCGAATTCCGTAATGTTATCCAGGGTGCTGGTGTTGAACGAGTGCGGGCTGAAGATGGGCAGGAACAGATCGTCATACGTGAGCACGGGGTTCGGCCGCAGCGAGGCGGTGATTTCCTCGGCCCGGCTCTGCTGGATCTGAGTGCGCGCCGCTCTCAAGGCGTGATTGTGCGCCAGCGCCAGTTGGATCGCCTGGTCGAGATCGATCCGCAGGGCCGGCGGCTGATTTTGCCCGCGGGCTACGCCCGCCCCTAAAAGCAAGATCGTGAAGACGGTTCGCGGCCTCGAAAGCCGGCTTCGAATCAAACAGAAGCGCATGTCAGGCACCTCAAGAAGAGCACCGGACTGAAGCACTCGGCCCGGAGGATGTGGTTCGAGCTACATCTTCCCGGTGGGCTTGCTCACAGCAAATCGAGAGGGGAAAACAGAAGCTAGGCCAGCGGAGGAGCCCGCCCGTACAGCGCGCTCGGCTGACGGGAGCGGAAGCCGCTCAAGAAGGGCGCGAGACGCACGAAAACCGAACCTCGCGACTGGGGGGTTGCTGCGCCAGTTACAGGCCGGGCAGCAGCGTGCCGGATGATCTGACACGCGGTGCAAACAAGACCGCCCTCAGCCACCGGCTGTGGATGCTGGTTCGCTTGGCGGAGCGCCCTCGACCTGAGACCGAAACCTTCGAGCGGCTCGTGCCAATGAACCCCCGTCAGCCACAGGAGGCTGACCTGCAGCATCAACAAGAGCAAGGTGGTGATCGTCCGCGAAAATCGACGATTCAGGGCCTTGGACACAGCTCTGCTATCATACCAAACGTCTGCAACTCCCATCCAATGTGCGACGACTGAATCAGATCGGGTGCCGACCTGTTCACCGAATCGACCTGCCGGGCTTTTGCCGTGAGGATCTAGGGCGGGCGCCTAGCGTCGTCGCGCGACACCTTCTCCACCTTCCTGGCCAATGCGGGCAAGCCGGAGAGGTGCGCGAATATCTTCTTGAACTCCGCCAAAGGCCGGGCGGGTGTTCCCCACACCGTGCTTCCCTTTCGGACCACTTTGCCGGGCAGGATTCCGGCCTGTCCGCCGATCGCCGCCTGGTCCTCGATGCGGGCCTTCTCGCCGATGCCCACCTGTCCCCCGAGCACGACGTAGTTGCCGATCTCCGCGCTTCCGGAGATGCCGGTTTGGGCCGCGATCACCGAGTGGCGGCCGATCTTCACGTTGTGGGCGACCTGAACGAGGTTGTCAATCTTGGTCCCCTCGCCGATCAGGGTGGTCCCAAGCGAGCCTCGGTCCACGGTGGTGTTGCTTCCGATTTCGACGTCATCCTCAATGATGACCTGCCCGAGCTGCGGGAACTTGTGATACCGGCCCTCGGCCAAAACGTAGCCGAAGCCGTCGGATCCGATCACGGCTCCGGCGTGAAGGACTACGCGATTGCCTATCCGCGCTTGCGGGTAGACGACGACCCGCGGGTGGAGGACGCACTCGGCGCCTACCACCACGCCCTCTCCCAGTACGACTCCCGCTCCGAGGCGCGTGCCCGCCCCCACCGCGACACCGCGTTCAATCACGACGTACGCGCCGACGCTCACGCCCGCGGCCAACTGCACCTCCGGCCCGATCACCGCCGTGGGATGAATGCCTAGCGCCGGTCGGGCAGCCGGCCGAAGCGCATCCGCCGCGCGGATCAACGCCAGCTTGGGATGAGACACCGCGATCGTCGTCTTGCTCGCCAGCTTCCCGGTCAAAGTTGACGGAGCGTCCTTCGCAATCAGGATGCAGCCGGCGCGGGATGTGGCCGCGCGCTCGAGGCCCCGCTCGCCCTCGGCGAACGTCAAGTCATCCGGGCCCGCGCTTTCTAAAGCCGCTACGCCGCGGATCTCACGTTCTGCGTCACCGTGCATTGACGCACCGAGTAACCGGGCAATCTCCGAAACTCGCATCGCAGCCCTCGCTCAAAGCCACAGAGTCACAGCGTCACAGAGACCAGATAGTTCTAGAAAGGATAGAGCGGCGGCTCCCCCGGCGGACGCGTCTTCCACCGGCGATGCACCCACAGCCACTGGTCAGGATAGCGGCGCACGTATTCCTCGATGAGCCGGGTAAAGTTCGCCGTGTTGGCGACGATTTCCTCTTCCGGGTCTTGGCACGCGATCCATTGAACGGGCTCGAAGCGCAGGCGATATTTCCCGAGCTTCGAGTCCCAGATGGCCAAGCCCAGGACCAGTGGCGCGCGGGCCTTGCGGGCGATCCGGGCCGGCCCTGTTGTGGTGCAGGCGAGGCGGCCGAAAAAGTCCACGAAGACGCCTTCCGAGGCCAGCATGTTAGTGTCCATCAGGATACCCAGCGCCTCGCCCCGCCTGAGCGCCCGCAGCGCCTGGCGGGCAAAGTCATTTTTCTCGATGGTCCTGCCGCCGCTCCGGCAGCGGTACCGATTGATCAGATCGTTCAAAAGCGGGTTGTCCATTTGGCGTACGGCGAAATTCAGGGGATGGCCGTACAGCCCGTGCGCGAAGGAACTCAGCTCCCAGTTGCCAAAGTGTGCGGTGAGAAACAGGACGCCCTTGCCCTGCTCGCGGGCGCGCGCAAAGTGCTCGAAGCCGTCATAGACGATCAGCTCCTCGATATTGTTTCGGTCGAGCTTTGGGAAGCGCGCGAAGTCCGCCAGCATCCGTCCAAGGTTCTGAAACGTCCCGAACAACACGCGCCGCCGCCGCCGCTCGCTCCACTCCGGAAACGCCAGGCGAAGGTTGAAGATTCCGACCCGGCGCAGCCGCGGCCACAGCCAGTAGCTCGAAGCCGCGAGCGCAGCGCACGCGCCTCGGACAAGCCGCGGGGGCAGCCAGCCCAGAAATCGCAGGACGCCGGCCACCGCCCAATACTCGATTCGATGTTGTAGCGAAGGTCGGGAGTGGGGAGTCGGGAGTAGGGAATCGGGTTCCCGACTCCCCACTCTCCACTCCCGACTCCCCACTCCCGACTCCCCGGCCCGGTTCGTCAATGGCTCAATGAACCGATGGCTCAATGAATCTGACACTTTACCCCACCCGGCAACTTCTGCGCTATACTCTCGCCAAGGACCATCCCCCGGGAGACCGCGAAAGGAAGGATTTGCGCTTGACGTCCGAAATCGTAGACATAAGGCACTTCGAGGCCCGCGATTTCGCGTCGCTCCTCGAAGCTGAGTCCCGCGTCTGGGGCGCGGACCTCCGCTGGGACTACACGGCTTCAGCGCGGTTGATTTCCACCTGCCTTGAAGAAAAGCGGCTCTCCGGATACGCGCTGGTCAAGGAGCGCCGGATCGAGGGTTACAGTTTCTTCTTCTACGAGCAAGAGAAGGCCTTGATTGGCGACCTCTTCGTGCAGTCCGACGGCGCAGGTCTGGAGCAGGCCCTCCTGCTGATCCGGCACGTGATCGAGACGCTTCTTGCGACGCCGGGGCTGCGCCGTGTCGAAGCCCAGCTTCCGCACTTCGGCTTCGAAGATCTGGACGCCAGCTTCAGCGCGCGCGGCTTCAAGGGCTATCTAAGAAGGTTCATGGCGCTTCCGCTCCAGGGCCACGCACCGAGCGTGCCGACGCCGGTCCTCGGTCCACACCAGTCGCGCTGGATACGGGCGGGCTCGGGCCCGCTGAGCGACTTCGTCATCGCGCCCTGGCAGCGGAAGCACGACCGGCAGGCCGCTCACCTTCTCTACCACGCTTATCGCGGTCACGTGGATGCGGCGATCAATGACCAATACAGTTCGGTCGAGGGCACCGCCCGGTTGATTGAGAACATCGTCCACCATCGCGGGTGCGGCCGATACCTGCCCGAGAGCTCGCTCGCGGCCTTCCACCGGCCATCGTGGAAACTCGCCGGGATACTGGCGTTGACGGCAGTTCGCCCCTCGACCGCCCATATTCCCCAGGTCGCCATCGCCAGGGAATTCCAAGGGCGAGGCCTCGGCACAGCCATGATGGGCCTATCGTTTGCCGGCTTGGCCAAGGCAGGATACCGGGAGGTCTCGCTTACCGTCACGGACCTGAACGCGGGCGCCGTCGAGCTCTACGAGCGCCTGGGGTTTGGGACCTTCCGCCAGTTTGGCGCGTTTGTCTGGGAGGGATGAAGTCTGAATTATGAATTGTGAATCATGAATTGTGAAGGGCGGGCGAACTCTTGTCGTCCGAAGGAGCGCAGGTAAAGGGATCCCTTTCGAATGTCCCTTGTCTTTCTTTCTTCTTCATCCTTCACCTTTCACCCTTTACAATATTCACAATTCATAATTCATCCTTGGTGCTTCGCTTTCCCCTCGCCTTGAGCAGGTCTTTCAACTCGTCCATAAACTCCCGGACGTCCTTGAAGTCGAGATAGACCGAAGCAAAGCGCACGTAAGCGACCTTGTCGAGCTTCTTCAAGCGGTTCATCACCATCCCACCCACCTCCGAGCTCGGCCGCTCGCGGTTCGGCGCTTCGGCGACGTGCGCCTCAACGTCGTTGACGATCTCTTCGAGCTTATTGGGCGGGATGGGCCGCCTTTCGCAGGCTTTCATGAGGCCGACCATCAGCTTTTGCCGGTCAAACTTCTCGCGCCGTCCGTCTTTCTTGACAATCATGTGGGGGATTTCATCGATGCGCTCGTAGGTCGTAAAGCGGCGCCCGCACCGGACGCACTCCCGCCGGCGGCGGATCGTGTCGCCAACCTTCGCCTCGCGCGAGTCCACAACCTTGTCTTCCAGGTGCCCGCAGAATGGACATCTCATGAGAAGTCAGTGGTGTCAGTGGTCAGTCGTTAGTCGTCAGTTGTCCTTCGTCCGTTGGTTCTTGTTCTCGGTTCTAGGCATGGCAACTGTGACGGGTAACTACCGGCAGCTGACGACTGGCAACGGACAACGGACCAGCCGTCAGACTTTCTCCTGCATCGCCGCTCGCTCCTCTTCGGCGATGGTCCCCAGCTTCTTGAAGGTCAGCCCCTCATACAACAGGATCAAGAGGCCCAGGATCAGGCACGGGACGAGCGTTACAATCCACATCAGGATCGCGGC
>QHZK01000199.1 GCA_003224635.1 Acidobacteriota bacterium
AAAACGTCCTCGGCCGGGACACCATGCACGCGTTTTGGGATGATGCGCTCGCTCCCGAGCGCCTCAAGAACTCCGAGGCGCACCGCGACGGCCTCCGCGAGACTCGCCTCGCGGCCGAAGAGGCCCAGGAGAGGCTAGACCGCGCTCTGTCTCTCGGAGGAGACCCGACGACGCTTTCGAGTTTGTTGCTGGCGGCTCGCATGCTGGACTACGCGGCCATGAAGTACGCCTACGCGGCGGAAATGGCGGAGTTCTGGCGGCAGCTTGGACCGCGCCCCAAGAGGGAGGACTTGGGATTCCTGCTCTTCTCCGAGATCAATGCTCAGAACCACAGTCGCATTGAAGACTTGATCGACCGAGTTCCGGAATTGCGGGACTCTTACCGCGCCGCCTGGCTGGCCGAGTACACGCCTTATCGTCTCGGCACTGTGCTCGGGAAGTGGGACGCAGAGTTCCAATACTGGTGGAGCTTGCAAAGACGGTTGAACAAATTCGAATCCGGCTTTCACGACGGCGACGCGCTGCCGCCATTCGAATCATTCAGCGTAGAGCGGCAGGCCCCCTGAGTTTCGTGGGTTCACCCCTCCATAGGCTGAACTATTCAGGAATGCGGTCACACCTGCAAAGATAGAGATAAGGGGATGGCTTCAAGAACCTTTAACGCAGAGTTCGCAGAGTCACTCATCCATGAGATCGCTTGGGGCTTCAACACCGAGAACACGGAGGGGAAGGGAGGACGGCTCGCAGTCGCTCTGTGTCCCCCGTCAGTTCTTCTTTGTGCCCTCCGTGTTAAACTCCCTTTTCTCAACTCCAGGGTGTTGACGTGAAGTCCTGGCAATCGTGGTTCCTGCTTTTCAGTTGCAACCTGATGTGGGCGCTCCAGTTTACCTGCATCAAGCTGGTCCAGGACCAGGTGGGCTCGCTCGTGACGGTGTGGGGTCCGATGACGCTCGCGACCGTGATGCTCTTCCCCCTCATCCGTTTGGAAAAAAGAGAGGATTACAGGAACGCCGCAAGGAGCAAGAAAGATATTCTGATGTTCTTCGTGCTGGCGGCGGTCGGAGTCTTTCCGGGACAGGTGATCGTGACGTGGGGCACGCGCATGTCGCTCGCCAGCAACGCCGCTTTGCTGACCCTGACCCTGCCGATCTCGACCGCGGTCCTGGCCTTCATCTTCCTGGGCGAAAGAATGAGCCGGATCAGGTGGGCGAGTTTTGCGCTGGCGATTGCGGGCGTGCTCCTCTGCTCCGGCATCGACTTCAAGAGCCTGAGCCTGGGCGGCCCTTACCTGGCCGGCAACGCGCTCATCTTTTTCGGCATCCTCGGCAGCGCGTTCTACAATTCTTATGGCAAGAAGGTGCTCGAGCGTTACTCACCGATGGAGATGCTCTTTTTCACCTACGTGGCCATGTTCGCCATCATGACTCCGTTGGTGCTGGTCAAAGAGAGGGAGGTCTTCGCGAGCATTCCGCACTTTACGCTCAGGACCTGGACCGGGCTTGCGCTGCTGACGTTTTTTCACAACTACCTGTCGATGGTCCTGTTCTTGAAGGCGCTCAAGCAGCTCGACGCCATCCAGGCCGCTCTTTCGAATTACCTGATCACGTTCTTCGGCGTCCCGATCGCCGCCCTCTGGCTGGGCGAAAAGCTGACGCTCGTCGGAATCATCGGTGGAGTTATGATCCTGGTCAGCACGCTGTTGATCACGGTTTGGGAAGAGAGGCAAGCGCTTTCCCGGAGGGCGGCGGCGGTGTTAGCCAAGGAAGTAGGGAATCGGCAATAAGGAGATACGGGAGTAGCAAGTAGGGAGTGGGGAGCCCGGAATTTTCCCGACTGCCGATTCCCGACTCCCGATTCCCATTGAGAACGAGGAATGCGGAATAATATGCAGGACCGCTCGCAGCCGCGACAACGCCGAAAGGAACTTTGGATGCCTGCCGAAACGCCCGCCGGGCTGGTGGGCGTGGGGCTGATGGGAACGAGCATCGCGGCCTGCCTCCTCATCGCCGGGCACACTGTCGCGGCGGTCGAGGTCGACGCCCCCAAGCGCCGCCGCGCCCGGAGCGCGGTCCTGGCCCTGCTCGAGGGCGCGAGGAAGGAGAAGCTGTTAAGGGGCGATCCCGCCAAGGTCATCCAGCGGCTCGCGGTGAGCGGCGACTACTCGGCTCTAGCCGGCAGCCGGATTGTGATTGAGTCCACCGTCGAGGACCTTCCCACCAAGCGGCAAGTCATCGGCAAGGTCGAGCGGGCGGTGTCGCCCCAGACGATTATCGGCAGCAACACCTCCGCCATTCCAATCACCAAACTGCAGAAGGGCGCGCGCCACCCTGAGCGCATCCTGGGCATTCACTGGGGCGAGCCTGCCCACGTACTGCGCTTCATGGAGATTATCTGCGGGAAAAAGACGCTGCCCGCTTATGCGGAGCGCGCGATGACCCTGGCGCGCCACTGGGGCAAGGAGCCTTCGCTCGTGCGACGGGACATCCGCGGGTTTATCACCAACCGCGTGATGTACGCCATGCTGCGCGAGGCGCTCCACCTGGTCGAGTCCGGGTATGCCACCATTGCCGACGTCGACCGATCCCTGCGCAACGACTACGGGTACTGGATGACCTTCGCCGGTCCTTTCCGCTATATGGACCTGACGGGCGTTCCCGCCTACGCAGCCGTGATGCGCGGCCTGTTCCCGGAGCTCGACTGCGGCAAGAAAGTCCCGCGCCTGATGAAGAAGCTGGTGAAAACCGGAGCGCGCGGGGTCGCGAATGCCAAGGGTTTTTATCACTATACGCCCGCGCAGGCGCAAAGGTGGGAAGAACTGTTTCTGAAATTCAGCTATGAAATCCGCGCCCTGGCGCAGAAGTATCCGGAGGATGTCGGCGACCGTCCCATCCGTTAGAACGGCCGCCCGAGACGTAGCGCCGGGCTTCAGCCCGGCACAGCGCGCGACGAGCGCTGGCTAGCGCCTGTTTTCGTCGTCCCTGTCGCCGTGGGACTTGCCTCTTCCGCCGTGCCGAGCCCAATCGTGTCTGCCTCTACTATTATGTCTACCTCTACGGGCGTGCCTTCTGCCTCTTTCCCCTTCTGCCCTCTCCGCGCGCGACGCCCTGGTGAAGCCGCGATGCGCGCCCCCGCGCCTGTTCATGGCGTGGACCTCTTCCGCGCGCTCTCGCCCTCGTACCCTTCCGCCCTTGTTCGAGCGCTCGTTCGACTTCACATGCCTCGAAACTGTGGCATGGCGTGAGCTGCCATGAACTGCTGCGTCGCTGTGTGACCTGGCTTGGGCTCTGGGCGGCATTAACAAGAATGCGGGTAAAAGGAACGCCAGCCCCGTATAAAGAAGCTTCCTCATAAATAATAGCCCTCCCGACGGCAGGTCCAGTTCAGCAACATCCGCTTTATGTTAGTCTGCAAGGCTCGCCACCTATCCCAGTGCAAGATTCGTGCCAAACACAACTAAATCAGTACGTACATATAACATACATTAATACTCAACAAGTTAACAAAGGGAGCGCGCGGTCGCTCGAACCGGTCGCCCAGTCACGTCGCCAACAGTTTACACAGACTCGCGTAAAAAGTTCCCAGTCGGATACCAGGTCCGGCCACGGTGTGCGCGGCGGCGGAGGGCCGTAAGTCTTACCTTCCCGGATGAGGGCGGCTTGCCAAGCGTACTCTACTGGAATGACTTTGCCGCCTCTTCGACGCTGTTGTAAACGTCGAAGACCGTCACCAGCTTGGTGATATTCAGTTGCTCCTGGAATCTCTTGGTAAGGTTGGCCAGCTTGATCGTGCCTCCCTGGCTGGCTGCGGTGGCGAAGCTCGAGACCAGCGTCCCCAGCCCTGAGCTGTCAATGTAGCTCACGCCGCCCAGGTCCAGCACCAGGCGAGTCTTTCCCTTGTCCAGGGCCTCCCTAATCTTGCTCCGAAGCCGGTTGGTCTCTTCGCCGAGCGTCACCCGGCCCGACAGCGCCAGGACCGTCACCCCATGAGACTCTTTCTCTACGATTTCGAGCGCCATGGAAGAACCTCCGTTTCCGAACCGGCGAACCGGGGGCACAGTTTACTCGAATTCGGAGCAGGACATAAAGAATCCGCAGCGCGGGCAGACCATCTTGCAACGCTGGGACTCGAGACGGGCCGAGCACACCGGACAGAATTGAACGGGCAACTCGCGGACGGGTGTCGGCGGCTCAGGATCGTGGGATTGCTGGCTCACGGAACGCCTCTTGGATCGAGGTCGGCAGTAAGCGGCACTGGGAAACAGCTTCTGCATCCCTCGGACAGTGCGCGATTAATGAGGCACTGGCAAATACAGTGACCAGTGAGCAGTGAGCAGTGAGCAGTGAAAACCCCTCACCCGGCGCTGCGCGCCGCCCTCTCCCACAAGGGGAGAGGGCATGAATTGAGGCCTTCCTCTCCCCTCGCCCCTGGCGGGAGAGGGGCAGGGGGTGAGGGGCGCTTGTCACTCAATTCTACAGAACCCAGTGGGCTTCTCGCCGGCCCGCTCTACGTCTCCCACCCCTTCAAAAACTCCGCGATGCCGTCGTAGGCGCGCGCGAGCGTGGCCTCGTCGGGCAGGAACACAACGCGAAAATGCCGCGTGCCCGGCATCTGTCCGAAGCCGCTGCCGTGCACCACGAGGACTTGTTTGGTGATCAGCAGCCGTCTGACGAACTCCTCATCGGTCCCGTGGATATCCAGTCGCGGGAACGCGTAGAAAGCGCCTCGGGGAGCGACGCAAGTCAGTCGCGGCGCGCTGTTCAGATACTTTACGGTGAGGTCGCGGCGCGAGCGCAGCTTGCGGATCACCTCCGACACGTGGTCCTGCGGCCCCTCCAGCGCCGGGCGCACGGCGTACTGCTCCGGATGGTTCGCGCTCAGACGCGACCGCAGCAGTTTGTGGACCCCTTCGACGTAGGGCTTGACCGCCGCCCCGTCGCCGCTCACCACCGCCCATCCCACGCGCCAGCCCGGCGCGAGGTACGCCTTGGAAAGCCCGTTGAACGTGACCGTGGGCACGTCCGGAGCGAGCGAGGCGATGCAGACGTGAGGCTTCCCGTCCAGGATTAATTTGTCGTAAATCTCATCCGCCAGGATCAGGAGCCCGTGCCGCCTGGCCAGCCCGGCGATGGCTTCCAGCGTCTGGCGCGAATAGACCGCGCCGGTAGGGTTGTTGGGATCGATGACCACCACGGCGCGCGTGCGGCCGTTGATCTTGCGCGCCAAGTCGTCCAAGTCCGGTTCCCAACCCGCCGCCTCATCGAGCGCGTAGGCGTTGGGCTCGGCGCCCAGCTTGGCCAGGACAGCGGAATAGAGCGGATACTCCGGGCAGGGCGTGAGCACGTTTTCGCCTGGGTTCACCAGGGCCGTCAGGCACAGGTCCACGGCCTCGCTTACGCCCTGCGTGACGAAGACGCTCTGAATGTTGCGGATGCCCTTGCGCTCCGCCTCCGCCCGAATCGCCTCCAGCGCTTCGTCGACGCCGGCGGACGGCGCGTATCCGTCCTTGCCGTCCCGCATGGCCTTCACCACCGCTTCAATCAGGTGCGGCGGAGTGCGGAAGTCGAACTTCAAGGGGTCGCCGATGTTGAGCGGCAGCACCTCCTTGCCTTCGCGCGCGAGCTGCTCAGCCAGAACAGCAATATCGCGGATGGCGTAGCGGACGCGTTCCAGGCGCGCCGCCGCCAGAATTTCGCGGACGCGGCTTACTTCATGAGCTAAAGCCATGCCTCATTTCTAACAGAAAGGCGACGAAGGGTCAATTCATCACGTGAGGTAGCAGCGCAGTTTGAATCTTCATGTGGGCAAGTTTGTGGGGTTAATGTCCTTGGGATGGAACACCGTTAGACCGGGTATCTCCTTAAAATCACGCTTTTCATCAAATGTCAAAATGTCGGTGATGCCGTTGTTTTTCATGATGACGCTATGGATTACGTCACCTACTCCTGAATGATAGGTATTTGTTTACCAGCCTGAGGGCCTCGTAGATTCAGCCCCTCGAAGGTTTCGCTGGACAAAAGCCTACCTTTTCGCTACCGTAGAGTAAATGAAAGCATCCGGTCGCGGCGGTCCTGCGGACGAGAGGGAGCAGCGCGAAGTCGTCGAGTTAGTCTCCAAGCCAGAGCTCGACCGAGCCCAGCGGCAGATCGAACGGCTGCAGAAGGAGAACGAGCGACGGAAGCGGGAAAGTGAGCGCTTGAAGCAGGAAAGCGACCGCTGGAGGTAGGAGATCGAGCGGCTGCGCAAGGAACTGGAAGCAGCGTTGCGGGCCAGCAAGCGACAAGCCGCACCGCATTCTCGCGGGGAACTGAAGGCGAACCCCCAGCCCCCAGGCCGGAGAGCCGGTCGAGCTTTGGGGTTCTGGGCGCACGGACGCGGGAGCTCACGCCTCCCACCAGGTGGCCAATTTCAAGACGGCGAGCCCGATCCCTTGCGCGAACCTGCTCAAGGCGCTCAACGACCTTTTGCCGCCTACCGTGCGCGTCAGGGACGCCCGTGAAGTGCCCGACGGGTTTCATGCGCGCTACGACGCGCGCTGGAAGACCTATCGCTACCGGATCCTGCAGTCGCCGATCTGTCCGCCGTTTATCTCGAGGTTTGTCTGCCATCACCCTTATCCGCTCGACCATCGAAGCATGGCGGAGGCAGCGAGACTGGTTGAAGGCCAGCACGACTTCACGTCATTCGCAGCCTCTCCGGCCCATGCCGCCGAAGGGGACGCGGAGGCGCGCGGTCGACGGTTCGGACGATGGCGCGGACGATCTTTTCCTCGCGCCTGCTCTGGCGCCCGCGTACCTCCTTGCTGATTTACGAGGTCCGCGGAAACGGCTTTCTGCATCACATGGTCCGCAACATTGTGGGGACGCTCCTCGAAGTAGGACGGGGAAAACTTGCGCCGCAAGACCTGCTCCGCATCCTCGAAGCCCGCGACCGCTCGCAAGCCGGTGCGACGGCGCCAGCGCGGGGGCTGTGTCTGGTGAAGGTAGAGTATTGATTCGGTTTTCTGGAATCGGCTGGCGGTCGTCGGCTGCTCAAAGTTGGCTTT
>QHZK01000200.1 GCA_003224635.1 Acidobacteriota bacterium
CGCCGGCTGCGCGCTCAACACGCTCTTTGGCACACCGACCGCGACCCCGTTCACGCCGGTGGGCACTACCTGCCCGTAGTTGAGCGAAACACCTCACGTGAGTTCACAAAGGGCGGGGCTTGCGATCAAGTCGCGGGTTCCGCCCTTTTTGTATTTCGTAGGGCCGGGCCTCAGCGCGGCACGCGGCCTCAAGGGCGGCGCTTTACACCGCCACGCGGTCGACGGGAGGTCGCATCACGCGCCTTAGATCCCGTCGCGGCCCCGGACTCCGCTCGAAAGCATCAGCAAGAATCCGGCGAGCGACGCAGTCATCAACACTGCCATGATGTCGGTGGCCGGGAAGTGGGAGAGACCGCCCGCCATCGCTCCGCCTGCGGCGCTCCCCAGGTATTGCAGAGTATGGAAGGAACCCAGAGCCGTGCCATAGGAGTTTTCGGGCGCCGCCTTGCTCACCAGGCTCGGGAGGACGGGCTCGAGACCGGTGAAACCGACAAGGAAGAGCGTGCCCGGGACCAGCACTGCGGACAGGCGCTTGGGATCGAGTCCCAGCGTGGCCGGGCGAAACAGCAGCAGCGCGCTGACCAGCAAGATGAGGAAGGCGGCCGCAGCCAGGGTTCGACCCCAGCCGCGGTCCGCCCCTGCCGAGAACGCGAACATGGTCACCGCGCTGACCAGCAGCATGGGGACCAGGATGGTGTCATACTCGGTCATCTTTAAGCCGTGCCGTCCGGTAACGATCAGCGGGAAGTAGAACCAGAATGAGGTCATGAAGGTATTCATGAGGAAGCCGCCAAAGTCGAGCGCGAGCACGCTCCTGTGTCGAAGCACCTCTCGGAGCGGCGCAGGCGCCGTCTGTCGGGACGGAATTTCGGGGAGATGACGGGCGAGCAGCCAGACGGTCGCAAGCCCCAGCGCGCCGGTCAGCCAGAAAAGCGATTGCGTCCCGAAGCGTCCCGCGATCACCGGGCCGACGATCACGCCGAGAATGAACGCGGCGCCAATCGGGATGCCCAGCACGGCCATCGCGGTCGAGCGCCGCTCGGGCGGGATGTGATCGGAAACCGTGGCGAACGCCGTGGCCGTGATGGCCCCGACGCCTTGCACGAGGCGTCCAAGAATGAGCTCGCCGATCTCAAGCGAGCGCGGAAGCCAGGCGGGAATCGCGCAAAGAAACGAACCCAAGCTGAAGATCGACATGCCGAGAAGCAGCACCTTGCGGCGTCCGATCCGGTCTGAGAGCCGTCCGAGCGGGAACTCCGTGCAGGCCATCGCGAGGCCGTAACACCCAAAGGCAGAACCGACCAGAAACCGTGACGAAGTAAACTGCAGGCCGTAGAGCGTGAAGACGGGCAGCACGAGAAACAGTCCGAGCATTCGCAACCCCACCGCGCTCGCCAGCGCCAGGAGAATTTTTTTCTGGGAAGCGGTGAAGGGAAAACGTTGAGCTGTGGTGGCGATGCCCATTCGGACGAGGAACTTCTCAGTTTTCAGTTCTCAGTTCTCAGTTCTCAGTTATCAGCCATCAACTCCGAGCTCGGGCGCCAAAAAGAAGTGCAGCTGGCCAGGGATTCTGACTGTGGACTGACAACTGAAAACTGATAACTGCAACTGACTAATTGCGGAACGCCTTGGCAACGCTCACCAGCGTCCTCATCTTGCCGATCGCTTCGTCCACGGTGCGCGTCTTCAGGCCGCAATCAGGGTCAACCCAGACGGCTTCTCGGGGCAGGACTTCAAGACCCCGCCGCAGCCGCTCTTCGACCACCGAGTCCGGCTCCACGACGTGCGTGTGGACGTCGACGACGCCAAAGCTGATGTCTTTCGTGTAGCGATGCTTGCGGAACAGGTCCAGCATGTCGAGCCCGCTGTTGGAGAATTCCATATCGAAATTGTCGACGGGCAGGTCGAGCATTCCGGGGTAGATGGTCTCGAACGCGCCGTAGCAGAGATGACTGATGAAGTAGGCAGGCAAGCCGTCGGTGACCGCGTGCATGGCCTCGATCATCAGGGGCAGCTCCTCGGGTCGAACGGAGCTGGCGGGCTCGTCGATCTGGATGATCTTCGCACCGGCCCCGATCAGGGCCTCGACTTCCCTGCGGACCACGCCCGCGAGCGCCAAGCACGTGGCCCTGCGGTCGGGGTAGAACTCGTTAAACGACCAGTCCATGACAGTGTAGGGTCCGGTCAGCATTCCTTTGAGGGGCTTCGAGGTGAGCCCCTGCGCGTACTTCCACCACGCGACCGTGATCGGACCTTCCCACCCGACTTCGCCCGCGATAATCGGCTTGTGGTAGTAGCGGTTGCCGTAAGAGCGCACCAGGCCGCCCTCCTCGAAGCCGGGAAGCTTTTCGGCGAAGTAGGCAACCATGTCTCCGCGATACATTTCGCCGTCCACGAGCACGTCGACGCCCAGCTCTTCCTGCTTGCGAATCCAGAACTCCGTCGCCTGGCGCTCGACCTCCTCGAGCTCCTGCCGGCTGATCTTTTTCCTGGCGAAAGCCGCGCGCGCCCTCATCAAGTAGTCAGGCTTAGGGAAACTCCCGACCGAGGTGGTGGGAAACAATGGCAGCTCGATTCCAAGCTGTCGGAGCTTTTCACGACTCATCGATGACTCCCAAGGAAGGTCTTCCTGATGGTGGCCAGGAGTTTTAGTTTCAGTTGCGCGCGGTCGCGAGGCAAGTATTCGAGGCCGCAGGAGGGAGTCAGATCAGCGCGGTCGAGGCCGGCGCCCTGCGCGATCCGTTCGAGCTGCTTCGCCACGACGCTCGCGTCTTCGAGCCGGGTGTTGCGGCCGTCCACAAGGCCCAGAGCCAGCTTCTTCGGGCCGCCGCTCCGAAGCCGGTCGAGGAGTCCCGGGCTGTAAGTGAAATCCAGACTCAGGACGTCGACCGGAAGCGTTTGCAGCTTCTCATAGAGTGGCGCGGCGTCGCCGAAGTAAAGCGCCAGAATCAGCTCGGCCTGGCCCTTGCGCGCGGCCAGCGCCGCGAGGCTGCGCTCGACTTGGGGGAAATCTTCCGGATGCCGCGCGAGCGCCGGCTCATCCACCTGGACCAGCGTCGCGCCCGCCTGGGCGAGCGCGGCCACTTCCTCAACCAAGGCGGCTGTGTATCCGTCGAGCAGGCGGTTGAACCCACTTGCGCCGCCGCCGGAGCCGCCGTTGGTCGGGCTTGCTTCCTCCATCGACAGCCGGGCCAGAGTGTACGGTCCCGTGAGGACCGCCTTCACCGGCCGCGAGGACTTGCGCTTGGCGAAGAGGAACTCATCGACCACCAGCGACTGCTTTCGCTCGATCCTCGAGTGGACGGCGGGCTGGCGGAAATAGAAATTGGTGTCAAAGAACCTCAGCAAGCCCGCGATCCGAATTCCAGCCAATTTTCCCGCCAGGTGCGAGACGGGGTCGTACCACCGGATGAGGCCGTCCGTGACCACGTCCAGGCCGGCGTCGATCTGCTCGCGCAGGGCGAGCTCCGTCATGTGGTCCTCGGCGGCGCGCAGGTCCTCGTCCGTTTTTTCACCTTTCTCCCGTTGCGCGATGGTCCGGCGCAGCAACTGCTCCTCGGCGCTGTCGCCGATGCGCGGGTAACTGCCGTGGTTTGCCAGGGTCAAGTGCATCTCTCTTCGATTCTCCTAGAGGTGGTGCCTCTTGTCAAATTTCGCCTTTGAGTTTGTCAGTCTGTCAGTTTGTCAGTTCTCAGTTAGAGCCGCCGCACCCGAGGTGTTTCCCCCCTAGCCAGCCGATGCTGGAAACTGGAAACTGACGACTGAACAACTGAGGAACTGAAGAACTGAAGAACTGAAGAACCGACGTACTCGTCGATTCACTCGGCAAATTCGGCTGTGACACGACCAGGCAGCAGGCCTCTTGCGAAACCCCGATCCAGCAGAGTCTGGACTGCCTGGCGGTCCTCTTCGCCGTACTGGAGCGTCCGCTCGTTCACGTACATCGTGACAAACCGGTCGGTCGTAGCGGCGTCGAGACCGCGGGAGAACTGCATCGCGTAGGCCAGCGCTTCTTCTCGGTGGTCTAAGCCGTGCTGGATACTCTGTTTGATGAGCGTGGCCACCTGCTCGACGGTTTCGCGGCCCAAAGACCGGCGGATGGCGTTCCCGCCCAGCGGGAGCGGCAGCCCGGTCTCCCGGTGCCACCACTCACCGAGGTCCGCGACCTTCGTCAGTCCCGTCTGCGCGTAGGTGAGCTGGCCTTCGTGGATTACCACGCCGGCGTCAGCTTCTCCTCCGGCGACCCGCTCGAGGATCTGGTCGAAGCGCGTAAACAGCGGTTCGATTTCGGGCTCGTAAAGCTGGAGAGTCAGGAACGCCGTGGTCAGCTTCCCCGGCACGGCCACGCGCTTTCCGCGCAAGCCTGCGGATCCCAGAGGTCCGCGCGCCACCACGACCGGGCCGTAGCGGTCGCCGAAACTGGCCCCGCACGGCAGCAACACGTAGGCGTCCGCAATGTAAGCATAGCCATGGAACGATATCGCGGTGACGTCATAGACGCCGTCCAGGGCCTTGCGATTGAGCGTCTCGATATCCTCGAGCAGGTGAGTGAAACGGAGATGGCCGGTTGGGACCTTCCTGGTAGCGAGGCCGTAAAACATGAACGCGTCGTCCGAGTCCGGGCTGTGCGCCAGCTTGAGTTCCAAGACCGTAGGCGGAGCCGCTTCGACATTCGAGGATTGCATCGTCATGTGCGCTTTCACGCGCCGTCAACGGGTAGCGCAGAGTTTGTGCGGTTCAAACTCTGCGGCTCTTGCGTGCGTTCACGTTTCTGACCCGGTTCGTATCCCACTTGTGCCGGCCGGCTGGTTCAAACGATTCTTCTTTTACCACCCGAGCGAATGAAGGCCACGAACGACAAGCCGCAGAGTCTCTGGAAAGCGAGACTCTGCGCTACCTGCCTTCGGCCTGCAAAACCGGCTAAATTCTGACTTCTGACCCCTGACTCGTGCCTTCCGCCCGCGCGTTGGTCCTGCGGCGGACCCACGTCCGGATCGCGTCGGCTACGAACTCCACCTCTTGCCGGGTGAGTTCCGGGTACATGGGGAGAGAAAGAACGCGTGCGGCGGACTGCTCGGTGAACGGCAGCGCGTGGACGCGCGCCTCGCGGCCCCAGGGGAACCCCTCCTGCTGGTGAATAGCGATCGGGTAGTGGGTCAGGGCCGTAATGCCCCTCGAGGCGAGATAGTCCTGCAGGCCGTCGCGGTCGTTCGACTCGATGACGTACAAGTGGTAGACGTGCCGGTAGCCGGGAGGGGTGTAGGGTAGCGTCAGAGGCAGATCAGCCAGCAGCCTGTCGTATTCGCTGGCCAGACCCTGCCGGAGCCTGGTCCATTCGTCCACCCGCTTCAGCTTGACGCGCAGCACGGCGGCGTGGAGGTCGTCCAGACGGCTATTGTAGCCGATGCTATGGTGCGAGCGCTTCAGCGACCCGTGGTTGCGCAGCTTGCGAACCGCGGTGGCCAGGTCCGCGTTGTTGGTCGCGATCGCGCCGCCGTCGCCGAAGCAGCCCAGATTTTTCTGGATGATGAAGCTCAGGCAAACCGCGTCGCTGAGTTCGCCGATTGAGAAGCTGTCGCCTCGCGCGCCAATCGCCTGCGCGCAGTCCTCCACTACCAGAAGATTGTGAGCTCGGGCAATGCGCGAGACGGCCGCCATGTCGGCGGGCAGGCCGTAAAGGTGCACCGGCACAAGGGCGCGGGTGCGCGGGGTGATCGCCGCCTCGATCCTGGGAGGATCAATGTTCCTCGTCCGGGGATCGATGTCCACCAAGATCGGCGTCGCCCCCGCCAGCCAGATGGCTTCCGCTGTGGCGAAAAACGTGTTCGATGTGGTGATGACCTCGTCCCCCGGACCGATGCCCAGCGCCAGGAACGTAAGCAGGAGGGCGTCTGTGCCCGAGTTCAAGCCCACGGTTTCTTTCGCGTTCATGTACTGGGCAAGTTCCTGCTCGAACTTCACCAGCTGCGGCCCCAGAACGTAGCTGCCGCTCTCGAGCACCTCGTGGATGGCCCGGTCGATTTCCTCCTTGAGGTCGTGATATTGCTGGACGTGCCCGTAGAAACCGATTTTCATGTCAGCCATTGCGGACCCTCCGGGTCGACATCCGTCGACCTCAGGCTTACGATCGTGCGGTCGCCGAAGTCGCACCGCGAGAGCGGATGGCGCGCAAAGCGCGCAAAGCTTCCGAGGCTACTTCGCCGTCCTTGTCGTGTGACAGATGTTCCAATGGATCCACGCTCGTGTGATCGCCGGTGAAGACCAGCACCGTGCAAAGCCTCCTTCGTACGGTCGAGTCGTTGCTGCTCAGGAAGGGGTACAGCTTGGGAAGAAACTTCGGATTCTGTGAGAGTTCGATCAAATACTTCTCGGCGGAATCGCCGTGGAGCGTCGAACCCAACCCGTCGACCAGCGCTGCGAGGTAGTCCTCCTTTCCAAGCGCCGTGAGGGCGTATTGCATCGCCAATTTGGCCTCCGCGTTTTTTTCCGCGCTCAAAGCCTTCTCGATCTCCGGTACGGCTTGGGCGTCGCCGGCGCGGCCCAGGCCTTCCGCTCCCAAAGCCCGAAAGGTTTTGTTGTCGCTCCACAGCGCCTTGATCAGAACCGGCTCCGAAGCCGGATCGCCGAGGTCCGCCAGTCCCTCGAGGGCCGCTTCCCTGGTCTTCTTGTCGGGGTCGTTTTGAAACATCCGCTCGAGCTTGGGGAGAGCGTCATGTGTCCGGAGGATGCCTACAGTGACGGCGGCGTCCTGCCTGACGGCCTGGTTCGAGGAATCGAGCAGGTCGATCAAGCCGGGACCGGCTGACGTATCCTTGATCTTGGCCAAGGCGTTCAGCGCCTCGCGAGCCAAGTTCTCATCCGGAGAGTGCGCCGACTTCACCAGGTCCGGGACTGCGGCTGGGGCGTTCAGCGTGCCAAGTCCCCTGGCGGCCCCGCGCGCGGCGTCGATGGAGGTCGTGTCACTCATGGCTGCCTCGAGGGCGGAGATCACTCGCGGGTCCGCGCTGACTCCCGGGTCGATGCGCGTGTTGTCGGTCACGAAGCGACTCTTGGCCCACTCGTAGTTCTTCTTCACGAAGCCCGTGAACCCCGGGCTCGGAGTCTGGCCCGTGTAGTAACCCACCAGCGCCTGGACGGCCAGGACGCGCACGTCGGAGTCAGAGTCGCGCGTCGCGGTGAGGAGGGCGTCGAGCGCGCCGGGTTCCCGGAAACTCCCGAGCGCAATCACGACCTCGCGCCGTACCTTCTCGCTCGGGTCCTTCAACGCGTCGGCGAGGGCGGGCACGGCCGAGCGGTCACCGCCTTTGCCGATGTCCCTCGCCGCCCGGGCGCGCGTGTCGATGTTCGGGCTCGTGAGCATCTCGGCCAGGGGATCAACGGTTTGGGACAGAAAAGGGATTGGCCCTACGAAGACCGCGGAAGCGGACAAGACCAAGCCCGTAAGGCAAAGTCGACGCAAGGTACCTCTGAGGCTTAAAGGGCAGCGTTCGGCACTGAGCATTTTTGCGTAGCTCCCGAATCCAGATGGCCATGATAATCGAGTCGAAGGCGACAGTCCACTGTTCATCCCTGACAGCGGCCGCCAGCCCTATGCGCAATATTTGATTCGGGCGACCTTGGCCAGGGTTCAGACTGTTCCGCCGAAGCAACGGCAAATCGGGGCCGAATCGGGGCTTGCGTCGGCGGCCTGGTGAAAGATACACTGCGCAAATGACAGATTTGGAATCTGGCATCTGGAATCTGGAATCTGAAATGGTCTGGGGAATCTGATGCGAAAAGTCTTAGTTCTGCTCACCGCCGCTTTGATGGCGGGCGCATCTGTGGGCGTGCTCAAGGCAACTCCGCGCGATCAGGAGCTGCGCGAGCTCAAGAAGCGTCAGAAGGAGCAGCGCAAGACCCTCAAAATTCAGCAGCGCTCCATGAAGAGGACCATGAAGCGCCAGCAGCTCCCGCCGGACTCGCGCAAACGCTTCCGGCGCCAGCTCAAGATGGAGCGGCAGGTGCTCCGCACCGGGCAGAGAGAAGAGAGGAAGGGCCTGGCAGAACGTAAAAGATCCATGAAGCGGAATCACCGTCAGTAGACGACCGTGAATCCGTCATCCTGGTTCGCGAAAGCCGCGACCAGCCCCCACACCGGTACGCCGTCAGCGTGACCTTGTTTCCCCAGTGGATGGCCGGCCTGGTCGAAGACCTGCCAGGCCACGGAGCCGCCCTTTTGCCAGCCCGTTCCCTCCGTCCAGGCGAGGATCGTCTCGCCTCGCGCGTTTCCGGCGACGGCCGGGTGCTTCCGGTCGGTTGCTTCGCCCGGCGCGGGAACGGCGCTTGAGATTTTGAACTTCGAGGGATCGACCTCATCGTAGTAGACCTGACCCGCCGTCTCCCAGGCCGCAAGCACGCTCCTGCCGCTCTCGCCGATCGACGCCGTGCTCATCGGGCAGGCGTTGAGGTTCCACGGGGCGACGTCGGTCCCCCGGAAGCCGCTTGTCCCGTCTTTCGAGGCCAGAAGGTACATGTCGCGGTGGACGAGTTCAGTCGCGGCTCGGTAAAGAATGTAGAGGTTGCCCTCATCGTCGGCAAAGGCCTTCATTCCGCAGCAGCCACAGGCGCCCGTGGGCTCCCGGTAGGCCGGCGTTTCGCGCGCGAAGGTCTTGCCTTCGTCCCTCGATCGCGCCATCCATACGCGACGGTTGGCTTCGCCGTTCTGAGCGGGGTTGCCGTGCCACGCCACGTATACGTTACCCGATTGGTCGGCGGCCACTGAGCCGCCTCCGTCAAGCCCGATTGCGAACTGCATGACGTTGCGCTCGGGCTCGAAGGCGGTCCTCGCGTCGTTCAACCGCGTGTAGAGCATGGGCGTCGCGCCGCCGGGACCCCGGGGCTGGGCCTTGGCAGAGCCCAGCCAAGCGACGTGGACCCGTCCGGGCTTCCCGACACCGATCTGGCCGACGGCCATCTGGGCGCCGCGGACGCTCCCGATCGCGACAGCGCTGCCGGGGACGCTGTTCACGCGGATCGGCTTCGAGAAATCGCTCTTCCCCGGGTCTCTGCGCACGTAGAAAACATCTCCCGCCGCAGGGTCGCCCTTGAAGTAGATCAGGTGGAGCGCGCCCTTCTGGTCCACGGCGACCTGCGGCTGGATTCCTCCATCTGGAGTCCGCATCAGGGTCACGGGCTCCCGGTCGGCCCGAACCGGGTTCGGCTGGCGCACAGCCACTAACGTCACCGCAGATAGCAGCAGCACGATGAAATACGTGTTTCGATTGCGACTCATGAGTTCTCCCGAGGGTGGGATTCCATGCCCTGCGCAATCCTGATGGTGTGCTGCCTCGCACGCGGGACGCCGAGGGTGCGGAAGGCTCCCGGGTACGGTGGAGCAGCGAACAACTCCGGGTGCAGCAGATGGGCGAGGATTTACAGGCTGTCCACGATGCGAGGTCCGGGCCGGCTGAAGTACGATGACCCGTCGGTGGCGAAGATGCGTCCCGCCTTCGTCGCGGGCAGGCCGGAGAAGCCTTCGAAGGTTGCGAGAATCTCTCCTTCCTGCGCGACTCGTTCGAGGCCGAATCCGCAGCACGTCAGCACGATCACCTCAGGAGCAAACTCGAGCACGCGCCGCCACTCGATCCGGTATGAGGGTTTGTGCAGATTCGCGAGACCGTCCGTGCCGCCCGCAATCTCGACCAGTTCCTTCATCCAGTGGCCTCCGCAGTACGGCGGATCCACCCATTCCATCGAGAACACACGCGGCCTTACCGACACAGTTTCAGTCCTGCGGCGGACGGCGTCGATCCGGCGGCGAAGGCCCTCGACCGCGCGCTCGGCAGCCTCGCCCGAGCCGCACGCCCTTCCGACCGCGCGGATGTTGTCGAGGATGTCCGCGAGCGAATGGGGTTCGAGGTTCATGACGGCGGGTCGCGAAGCCAGAGACTTGACCGCTTCTTGAACGCGGTCGAAGGAGACCGCGCACACGTCGCAGAGCCGCTGGGTCAGGATCAGGTCCGGCTGGAGCCGCTCGAGCAGGGGAAGATCGAGCTCGTAAAGCGACCCCTCCGCTCCCAGAGTCGAGCTTACGGCCGCGTCGATTTCGGCGCTCGAGCTTCCCGGCGGGATGTGGCTTCGAGTCACCTTCGGAATGCCCGCTGTCTCGGCCGGATAATCGCACTCGTGAGTCACGCCGACAAGGGAGGGGCCCATTCCCAGCG
>QHZK01000201.1 GCA_003224635.1 Acidobacteriota bacterium
GTGGCCGATGGCCCCGTGGAAACATTGCCGGGCGAAATCCTGCACTACACTTGCGACTCGCTCGACGAGCACCGGAAGCGCGTCGAGTTCTACACAGAGTTGGCCGCGCGTGAGATGCTCGATCGCCGAGAAACGGCGGGCTTCCTGCGCCGCGCGTTCACGCCACCCTGGACCTTTGTGAACACCTATTTCTTCCGCCTCGGCATTCTCGACGGGCGTCAAGGCTTTCTGATTGCGTGGATGGCGGCGCGTTACGTGCGCAGGAAGTATGCGAAGT
Organism: Acidobacteriota bacterium; assembly: GCA_003224635.1. Classification (GTDB taxonomy): domain Bacteria; phylum Acidobacteriota; class Terriglobia; order UBA7540; family UBA7540; genus QHZK01. The sequence goes on from QHZK01000201.1 coordinate 278, forward strand.
GGAACAGGTTAAAGCTTAAAGGTTAAAGGGTAAAGGGCAAAGTTATCAGTTCTCAGTCGTCAGTTATCAGTCAAAGCAGAAATCAGAACCAACCCGCCACGTTTTTTTCCGGTTCTAAAATCCAATTTCTGGTTTCTGCTTTGTGTTTTACCGATAACTGAGAACTGATCAGTGGCAACTTTACCCCTTAGCTTTACACTTTAACCTTTAACCCTTCATCTCAAACCCATCACCGAATGAAAATCGTCCACGTTGACACCGGCAAAGAAATGCGGGGCGGGCAGCACCAGATCCTGCTGTTGGCCGACGGTTTGCGGCAGCGCGGCCACGAGCAGCTGATCGTCTGCCCGGACGGCAGCCCGCTCGAAGAGCGCGCTCGCCGTTCGGGCTTTCGAGTGTTCGCCATGCTCACGCACGATCCCGGCCACGCTCATGGGATCTTGCAGTTGCGACAGCAGTTGAACGCGGAACACTTTGAGATTCTCCACGCCCATGACGGAAGGGGCCAGACCATTGCGTACTTGGCGACGGCGGGCAGCCGCGCCCGCCGTGTCGCCACGCGCCGCGTGACGTTTCTTCCGCGCGGCCTCGCCTCACGACTCGGCATCCACCGCCTCAAGTACGATCTCACCTGTGACGGCATCGTCGCGATTTCTCAGTTCGTGCGGCGCTTGTTAGTCAGCGCGGGTGTGCCGGAAGGCAAGATCGACGTCATCCCGGACGGCATCGCGACGCCGGACGGGCTGCCGGGCTCCGATGTGCGCGCCCGGGCGCGCGCGCAGTGGGGATTTGGAGAGCAGGAATTCGTGGTGGGCCATGTGGGCGCGTTCACCCCGGAAAAGGGGCAGGAAACGGCCATCGCGGCGATGATTCTCCTGGCTGAGAAGTTGCCGAACGCCCGCCTGGTCCTGGCGGGTGCAGTCCCTGCGCCGGCGCTCGGGCATCTCAAGGTCCTGCTCGAGCGGGCTGGTCATCGCGTCAGGTTGGTGGGATATGTCGAGAATTTATCAGAGTTCTTCGCCAGCCTCGATCTCTACATTATGCCGTCTCTTGCCGAAGGTCTGGGCTCCTCAGCCTTGATGGCGATGGCGCACGGTCTCGCAGTGGTAGCCAGCCGGGTCGGCGGTCTGCCCGAAGTTGTAGAGGAAGGCAAGACGGGCTGGCTGGTTGCGCCCGAACCGGGGCCCGCCTCACCGGCGGCGCTTGCCGGGGCGATTGCCGGCGCGGCTTCGGACCGCCAGCGGCTGCGTGAATTCGGCGCTAATGCCCGCGAGCGGGCGCGCCGGTTTTCGAGTGATATAATGGTCGCGCGCACCGAAGCCTTGTATAAGCGGCTGCTCGCCCGTGGCTGATCCAAGTTGTGGCGGCGGTCTATGACCGCCGGTCCGGGTCCTTGCATGACATTCGCGCCTTACCTGGTAGCCGCCGTCCTGGGACTCGCCTTCGGCAGCTTCCTGAACGTCTGCATCTTCCGCCTTCCCCGCTATGAGTCGGTGATTACGCCGCGCTCGCGCTGCCCGCACTGTGGGCGCCCGATCCGCTGGTACGACAACGTGCCCGTGGCCAGCTACCTGCTCCTCGGCGGCCGGTGCCGGGATTGCCGCGGGCCGATCTCACCGATTTATCCGACGATTGAGATCCTCACGGCCGGCGTGCTCGTGGCGACCTTGGCGCGATACGGGCTGACCTCCGAGTTTGTCAAGACAGCGGTGCTGGCGATGCTTCTGATCGTGCCGATTTTTACCGACCTGACGGCGCGCAAGATACCCCACCCGGTCACGCTGTTCGGCATTGCCATCGGCCTCGCGCTGAGCCTTGTCGTCCCGGTCGATGACCGCGTGCTCGAGTGGCTGCTCCAGCGCTTAGACCTCTTTCCCGAAGGCGTTCTGTCCTCGCTGCTGGGCGCCGCTTCCGGAGGCTTGTTTGGGGCCGGACTGTTTTACGCGGTCGGCGCGCTCTTCGCCCGCCTGCGTCATAAGGAAGGCCTGGGTTTCGGCGACGTTATGCTGATGGGGATGATCGGGACATTCCTCGGAATTCCGCTGACCTACCTGACCATTTTGCTGGGGTCGCTCGGGGGCAGCTTGGTCGCGGGCTGCATGTACGTGGCCAGCGCGCGCTTCCGCCACGACTACCCGTGGCCTTACGGTACCTTCCTGGGGGTGGCGGCGCTTTATTTGAGCTGGGGCGGCAAGGGTCTGCTTGAGGGGTACCTGCACTGGCCGGGATTCTGAAGCTACGGCGACGAAGCGGCGTGCCGTCGTCCCCAGCGATGCCAGATCACGCTCAGCTTGGGAATGTCAGGGATCGTTTTACCGCGCAGGCCGGACACTTCCAGGAGGATGTTCTCCCAGACTCGCTCGGGAATCGAAACGAAAGCCTGGACCACGTTGGGATCAAACTGGCGACCCGATTCGCATATGATTTCGGCGCGCGCCACTGAGAAGGGCAAGGCGCGCCGGTAGGGCCGCTCGGACGTCATGGCGTCCAGCGTGTCGGCCACCGCAAAGACGCGCGCTCCCAGTGGGATCTCTTCTGCCTTAAGCCCTCTCGGATAGCCCATGCCATCGTAGCGTTCGTGGTGGGTCAGAACGATCTCCGCGCCAGGCGCCATGAATGCTGCGCGTTTGATCAGATCGTACCCGATTTCCACGTGGACCTGCATCACCGCTCTTTCCTGCGGGGACAGTTTTCCCTTCTTGAGCAGGATCGCGTCCGGAATTCCGATCTTTCCAATATCGTGCAGGTAGGCGCCGCGGGTCATGGCATCCAATTGTTCGGCAGTGCAACCCATGCTCCTGGCGATTTCCAGGCAGTAGCGCGTGACGCGCATGGCGTGGCCCCCGGTTTCATCATCACGCGCGTCCAGAGCTGCTCCCAGCACCTCCATGGCTTCGTTGTGGGCCTGGTCGACCCCCTGGATCGCGGCGACTAGTTTCTTCGTTCGGTCCTCGACCATCCCCTCGAGGTCGTTCCTGTACCTCTCGAGTTCGAGCTCCATGCGTCTCATCTTTAGAGCGCGGTGCACGCTGGCCACCACGCAATCGGGCTGGAACGGCTTCAGCAGGCAGTCCGCTGCGCCCCGCTTCATGGCTTCGATGCCCGTGCGAATATCCTGATCGTCGGTGGCCAGCAGAAACGCAGCCTGCAGGTGTCGCCTGCGGCCTTCTTCCACAAGCGCCAGGCCGGAGACGCCGGGCAGCGCGAGCTCGGCGATGACCGCGTCGAAAGACCCTCGCTCGAGCGCCTCCAGCGCTTCCTCCCCGCTCCGGCACACCTCGCAAAGGAACCCTTCTCGGGACAACGCGTCCGAGAGCAACTGGCGGGCCCGGAGTTCGCCATCGACTAGGAGGATGCGAGGCGCTGCAGCACTTGTAGCCGCAGGCCCGTCCATCTCAAGCGGGTGTTGCGGTGTCAAAACCTGCGACTGCATGTCCGAACGCCCTTCCAGAGGACAGAGAGTTTTTGAAGCCTCCGTGCTTGGGCCCGGGGGTCGAACGGTGATGACTGCCGTTCACTTCACCATCTCCCCTATGAACTATCGAACGCTGGGACGAAAGAGGGGAGGGTACGTAAGTACGGGGTGTGCTTGGTACTACGGGGGGGTTTGAACCTTGGGCCGATTGAAAGCTGTCAAGGGGTGCGGAGCCACTTGACCAAGTTACGGAACAGCCTCATGCCGTCTTGCGAATAATGGGCTGGGAGGGACGCGCGCTCCGGGTGGGGCATGATGCCGAGCACGAGGCCTGTCTCATCGGTGACGCCGGCAACCGCCTCGGGCGCGCCGTTGGGATTCTCGGGATAGCGCATGGTGGGCTGCCCTTCGGAATCGACGTAACGGAACACCACTCGCGTGGAGCTGGCGGGCTCGCCGTGGTCGCTGCTGCAAAACAACGGGCGCCCTTCGCCGTGAGCCGTGGGCATCTCCAGGATCTCGGCCGCCAGGCCCTCAGTCCACACGCATTTCTCTGGGGAAACCACCAGGCGGACCTTGCCGTCTTCAAACCGCGCCGATTGATTTTCGAGCAGCGCCATGGACCGCTTGCCGGGTGTGCGGCCCGGCAAGATGCCCGATTCGGCCAGGACCTGGAAGCCGTTACAAACTCCGAGCAAAGGCTTTTGCGCCGCAAGAAGATCCGTTAACTGGTCCTGGAGCTGGGCCACCAGCACCGTAGCGAAGATGCGCCCCGCGCCGAGGTGGTCGCCGTAAGAAAAGCCGCCCGGGATCACCGCCGCCTGATACCGGTCGAGCCGTGTGCGGCCTTGGAGGAGGTCGCTCAGGAGAACGAGTTCCGCGCGCCCGCCCGCCAGCTCGATGGCGGCCGCCGTCTCTTCATGACAATTGGTGCCGGGAGCGTACAGGATGGCTGTCGTCGCTCCGCTCATTCCACAACCTCACGAAAAGTTCTACCCCAGCTCTCGGCCAAAGCGGAAGTGTGACCCTCCCACAAAACCTGTCCCGCCTCAGTGAAGACAAGTCGCGGCTCGGCGGTGACTTTTCCGATGACACAATGCGGCACGCGATCAAACGAGGCGCCCAGGTCACTATCGGGCGGCACCTCGATCAGCGCCGAGCCGATGAATTCGCCGAACAACAGGCCGTCCCTTCGGACCTCGTTGTGGCGGCGCTCTGCCGCCCCCCTTTCGGGTTGGTCTTCCGGCCACCGCCGGCGCGCCCCGAACGCCGATACAGGCCCATCAAGAGTTACCCAGACTCCCAAACCAGACCCGTAGCAGCCCTCGAACAGCCGCAGCGCCACGCCTCCTTCCGCGACAGCCGAACCCGAAACGTAGGTCCCCTTCCGATGAAGTTCGAGGAGGACGTCCCACAGGGTCGAGATCGAAGCCGCGTCGTAAGCGTCAAAGAGGCGGTCGCCGCGCTGGCCGTGAGCGTCGGCGTACACGCTGCCGCCCAACGCCTCGGGATTCGCCCGGCCTACAAGCACGATGCGGTTCGCAGCGCGTTTGAATTCCTTCGTAACAATCTTCCTCACGTCAGGGACACGAGCGAGCGCTGCCACGGCCAATGTCGGGGGGACGTCGATCGTTCGCTTTTCGCCGCGCGGCCCCAGTGTCTCAAATGTTCCGGAGCTCGAGTCCTTGCCGGAGATGAAAGGCACGCCGATCTCGGCCGAGAAGTCGGCAATGGTTTCAACCATCTGCCTCAAGTTCCAAGCGGTCTCCGGACGCACGCGCGGCGTGTAAAAGTTATCGCACAACACCATTTCGCGATAGTCGGCGCCCGCCACGACGGCCTTGGTAATGGCTTCAATCATCATCAGCTTTGCCATCACCGCCGGATTGATGTCGCCGTAGAGCGGGTTGATCGCCACGGTGGTGACGACGCCGTACGGTTTGCCCCGCACGGGCGCGGACACGTAGAGACCGGTGGGCATGCGATGGTTCTTGCCCCCGTAGGGACCAACCGCCGTCCGGCCCTGCACCGTCGTGTCAAAGCGCGACCCGGCCGCGCTCTGGTCAGCGCAGTGGTAGTGCGTAAGGACTCGCTCCATTGCCGTCGCCCATTCCCGTTCGGCGCGCGGCTCACGAATGTGGATGGGCTCGAGGCGGCGCTTGGGCTCGGCGACCGAAACGGCGTCGAGAGGACACGCCCCCCACAGAAAGGACATTTCGAGGTCCACGACTTGCTCGCCGCGCCATGTGGCGTGAAATCGCCGCAAGCCCGTGAAGCAGCCGACGATCGAGTGCGCCACTTCGTAGCGATTCAGGATAGCCTGAGCCTCCCCAAGCTTCTCCGGCGGTACGGCGATCAACATTCTCTCCTGAGATTCTGAAAGCAGGATCTCCCACGCCGTGAGACTCTGGTCCTTGAGCGGCGCGGCGTCGAGGTCGAGCGCGACGCCGGTCGCGGCGCCCATCTCACCCGCCGCGCACGACAGGCCGCCGGCGCCGAGGTCGGTAAGGGCGCGAATACAGTCCGCATCGCGCAGGGCCGGGATGGCGGAGGCAAAGCGCCGCTCGGTGATGGGGTGTCCGATCTGCACCGCGGCTGACTCTTTCTCCAGCGTCTCGCCGGTCATGCCCGTGGAACTGGCCGTCGCCCCGTGGATGCCGTCGCGACCCGTCTCGCCGCCGACCAGCAGGGCGACGTCGCCAGGGCGACAATCGTCCTTGAGGGCGTATTTCTTGGGAATCAGCCCCACCGAGTGGCCGAGCGCGAGGCACTTCGCGTATCCCGGATGAATCCGGTAGAGCGGGTGCATCATGGGAATACCCATCGGGTTCGTGTAGTACGCCGTCCCCCGGATTGATTCGGTCACGATCAGTTGCGGGTGCAAGGCCCCGGATGGAACCTCGTCCTCCTTCAGGCGGGGGTCCATGGTGCCCATGATCGTTGTCCCCCCGATGGGGTGGGCGCCTTTGCCAAAGCCCAGGGTGTCGCGGATCACGCCGCCGTGCTTGGTGGCGACGCCTCCAAAGGGCGCAATCGAGCTCGGGAAATTGTGGGTCTCGCCCTTGATGGTCACCACCCAGTCTTCGTAGAACTCCATTCCACCGGCGTTGTCCTTGAAGGCGGAGATGACCAGCGGATGGCGGATGCCATCCGTCGCCGCCGCCAGCCGTTTGAGCAGCCCCAGGCTTTTCCACGTTGTGTGATAACAATGGTCGCTCCACGTCTGCACCAGGATCTCGATTTCCGCATCGGTGTGCGGCCGCCCCTGAGCGCGTTCGTGAGCCTGGATCACCTTCATTTGGGAGAGGGGCGCATACCAGGAACGCTGCTTGGAGAGAGCCAGGAGTTCTTGGTCTGTCAACTGGGCAAGCGAGACTGTGCTCACGGGATCAGGCCTGCCCGAGGGGCGAAGCGTGGTCATGATCTCGTCAGGCGCGCGCACCCGCTCCACAACTTTGTTGTAAAGGAAACGCTCGGCGATCTTCCGCGCCTCGGATTCCTCCACCCCGACAAACTGGTAGCGCTTGGAGAGCCGGGCGAATTCAAGCCTGTGTTCCCCGAGCGCCCGCGCGCCGGCCAGGATTGAAGGCGTTTCGGGGTCGGTCACGGCCGGCCTGTACGCGATTTCGACGATGGGCCCTCGGAGTGGGTCAAGTCGAGACCGCTCTGAGCTCTCCTGATAGAGCGGGTTGACGATCAGCGGCAAGAGTCTTTCGACGCTGACTTCACCCTCGAGCCGGAAGACGCGCTCGATTACGAGATTGGCCAGAGTGGGGTGGCCGTGACGGCGAAAAAAAGCCAGCCAGCTCCGCGCTTCCGCGTCATCCCTCGACAGCGTGTATACACTACAGATGGCCACCGCCGCTCCTGTGCCGCGTCTTGACGTGACCGTTCACGCGCTCCATTGTACGAAGATTGTAAAGGATCGGACCAGAGTAGTTCACGGAAGATGTTACCATGACGCCAGCGCTCGCGGATGTCACGCGCAAGTCGAGGGCGGAGCGCACCAAGGGAGCAGAAGCCGGTCAGAGTCTTCACCGATGCGGATGCAGATGTGGATGTGGATGACGGCCGGAAGGGGCCTCGGGCGTGGCTCCCTTGCCTCCGGGGATGTGGTAGACTGTAGGGCAGAAATCAACCTCGTTCGGGAGGTACCATGAGCGACGAACCCAAGAAAATCAATCGGCGAGCGTTTCTGAATCAAGGCGCGACGATCGCCGCTGGCGCCACTGTCTTGGGCAGCACCGCCCTTGCCTACAGCCGGATCGTAGGCGCGAACGACCGCATTTCGCTCGGACACATCGGGATCGGCAATCGCGGCACCGAGCTCGACTGGATCGCCGGGCGGCTCAAGGACAAGCACAACGTCGAGATGACGGCCGTGTGCGACTTGTGGACGGTCAACCGCGAGAAGGCTGCGGCGAGAAATGAGAAGTATTACAGCCGGGCGCCGCGCAAGTTCAAATACTTGGAGGACCTGCTGGCGCTCAAGGACGTTGACGCGGTCTTGATTTCGACGCCCGAGCACTCGCACTCGCCCGTTTTGAAACTGGTAGCCGAGGCGGGCAAGGATGCCTACGTGGAAAAGCCGATGGGCAACGTGCTCGAGGAAGCGAAGGCCGCGCGCGACGCCGTGCTCCAGAGAAACCTGATCGTCCAGGTGGGCACGCAGCACCGCAGCGAGCTTTATCCAAGGGCCGCGCACGACGTGGTCCAAGGCGGGGCGCTGGGCGATATAAGCAAGGTCGAGATCGTATGGAATTACCACGGCCCGCGCTGGCGCGGCCGCCCCGAGGTGAAGCAGATCCGCGAGGAAGACACCGATTGGCGCAAGTGGCTCATGACCAAGCCCGAGCGGCCGTTCGACCCGCAGCTCTATTTTGAATTCCGGCTGTACAAGGACTTCTCAAGCGGCATCGCCGACCAGTGGATGAGCCACGGCATCGACTTGGTGCACTGGTTCACGGACGACCACTTCCCGCGCTCGGTGGTCGCGCACGGCGGCGTCTATGCCTGGCACGACGGCCGCGAGAACCCGGATACTTTTCACGCCCTGCTCGAGTACCCGAAAGGCTTTTTGGCGAGCTACTCGACCAGCTTCGGCAACGATGCGGACAGCTTTACGCGCTACATGGGAAAGAAGGCCACGCTGATTGACATCGGCGGCGAGGGCAGCCCGCGGTACAAGCTGGTCGAGGAAAAGGGAAACCACGAGGACAATCCCGACATCGACAAACAGCGCCCGGAGAAATATATCACGCTTCCCGGAGACACCGGGCTTCCGCCCACGGGCATGGGCGACGAAGACCTTCACCACATGACCAACTGGTTTGAGTGCCTTCGCAGCCGCGAGCAGCCCCACGCTACGGTCAAGAACGGATTCGCGCATTCGGTAGCCTGCATCATGGCCGCTCAGTCTTACTGGACAGGCAAGAAGCTCTATTGGGACCCGACCACCGAAGCGGTTCTGGACCATCCGCCGGGCAACGCTTGATGAGCTCAGCCCGATTTCGGTCTCCTGGGCGCGCCGGCGGAGGGGGAGGTGCGGGCGTCCTGACCGAGCAACCCGCCTTCCGACCCGCGCGAGCAGACGAGTGAGCATCAAGATTTCCTGCTTCAACGCTTCACGCGCGGTTTCGGCCGCCGCCGGATTACTTCCAAACGCTGTCCTTTCCGACTTCAGCGCAGCGTCGAAGGCTGGCCTTGGGCGCGCGCAAGGACTCCATCCTCAAGGTCTCCGGTTGACTGTGCCCACGCAGGACACGTAAACTAGGTTTCCAAGGCGTCAAAAGGCTGATAACCAAGACAGCAACAGACGGCGGGCCCTCGAAACAAGGATAGCCATGGGCTGTGGACTGGCGCTAGCAGTTTCGGTTCCACCGGGCCACCTTGCCGGCCTCGAGGTATCACGGAAATGCAGGAACGTGTAAGACAACTCGGAGGCCGCCTGGAAATCAACTCCAGCGCGGGGAGTACGACGATCAGAGCAACCCTCCCGCTTCGCGGAGTTGCGCTGTGAAACCGGTCCGCATTTTGGTCGCAGACGACCATGAAGTCGTGCGCAGAGGGCTGCGAGCTATCTTGGAGACGCGGGAGGGCTGGGAAGTGAGCGGAGAAGCAGCCACCGGCAGAGAAGCTGTGGAGCAGGCGAAACAGTTGAAGCCTGACGTCGTGGTGCTGGATCTTGTCATGCCGGAGATGAACGGCCTGGAAGCGACCCGGCGGATCTTGAAGGCGGTCCCAACCGCCGAGGTCCTCATCCTCACCATGCACGAGCCCGAACACCTGATGCGCGAGGTGCTGGCCGCGGGCGCGCGTGGCTACCTGCTCAAGTCCGATGCGGGCCGCGAACTGGTAGCCGCGGTCGATGCCTTAAGCCACCATGTGCCAGCGTTCACCTCCCGAGTGGTGAACGCACTCCTGGAAGCCTACCTCGAGGATGATGGCCACGAGCAGGGCGCCGGCCGGCGTCAGCGTCTGACCTCGCGAGAACGGGAAATCGTCCAGCTTCTGGCGGAAGGAAAGACCAACAAGGAAGTGGCTGCCGCCCTGGATATCAGCGTCAAGACCGTCGAGGCCCACCGCTCCAACGTCATGCACAAGCTGGGCCTGCATTCGCTGAGCGAGATCGTTCACTATGCCGTGCGCAACAAGATTGTCCAAGCGTAGTCTCGCGGCCTGCACGCGCTTGGCCCTTGCGCGAGTCATCTGCTGGTCCCTCCTGCCCGTGTACGCGGCGCAAACGCCGGCGCAGACGGACAGCGCCTCCGTTGCCGGCCTGCTCGAGCAAGCTCGCGCGGCGCTCCGGGGTCATCGCTACGAAGAGACCGTAACTCTTTATCACCGGGCCATGGAGCTCGATCCCCGAGACGCCTCCATCCACGTCGAGCTCGGGCAATTGTACGAGTTCATGAATCAGCCGGTTGAGGCGATCGTCGCCTTTCGCCGGGCGCTCGATGCGGACCCGCAAAACGAGAGGGCGGAGCTCGGCCTGAGCGACGCCTATCGCAAGGTCTTCAACCGCTCCGAAGCGCGTCGAGTGCTGGAAGAGGCGGCCCGGCAGCATCCCCAAAGCGCCGCTCCGCTCGTGGGCCTGGGCGAGATGGACATCGAATCCCAAGGCTACGACGACGCCTTGAAGCGCCTTCAGCAGGCATTGCGCCTGAACCCCGCTGAGGCGACTGCTCGTATTGACCTGGCCACGGTCTACCAGGCAAGAGGACAGATGGATCAGGCGCTCCGGGAGCTCAACCTCGCGATCCAGCAATCGCCTCGCGCGGCCGTGGCCTTCTACCTTCGCGCCTCGATTTACGCCGACCGAAATGATGACGCGCGCGCCCTCGAAGACGCTCGAAAGGTGATCGAGCTTCAGCCCGATAACCAGCGCGGCCGCGCGCTGCTCGCGAAGATCGAGGTCCGCGTCCACGAGTGCGCTAAGGCGGTCGCGCTGCTTGGGCCTGAAGCGGCGCGCGCCGGCGCCGAAACGCTGTATCTATTGGCCCGGGCTTACGAGTGCGACGGCAAACAGGACCTCGCGCGCCAGACCATGACGCAATTTGCCGAACGCTCGAGGTCCGAACATTCCTCGCAACAGAACAAAATGCAAGCGGACTATCTCGCCACGCGGGCGGGCGAGATGGCGCGCGGGAACCAGCTTACAGCCGCCCTCGGCCTTCTGAACCAGGCCCTGGCGAAAGATCCCGAAAATGGCAAGGCCAACGCGCAACTCGCCAAGATCTATTACTCCCAGGGTGAAGTCGGCAAAGCTCGCGAGGCGGTCGCGCGCGCGCTCAAAACCAGTCCTTATCAGCCCGATTACCTGTACGTGCTGGGGCGCGTGCTCGAGCAACAGGGAGATCTGCCCGGAGCCTTGTCCATCTTCGAGAAAACAGTCGAGGTCGATCCGGGGGAGTCGGACGCGTACTATGAGATAGGGATGGTGTACCTGAAGACGAACGACCGGGCGCGAGGCCTCGAAGCGCTGAAGAGGGCCGTCCAGCTCGCCCCGGATGACGCCGATTATCGGGCGGCGCTCAAGAAAGCAGAAGGCACTTGGCCGTGAGCAGCAGACAGCAGGCGAGAAGGAATCAAAAATCAAACCTGGCGCCGAACTGCACCGCGAACGGTGTGCTTCCAGGCGCGATCTGATCGAATTTTCGGTAGAACGTGCCGGTGGGGGAGACGTCTCCCGGTTTGGGAAACCTCGTCAACTGGTCTGCCACGTAGCCGTTGACGTCCGGGTTCGAAAACAAATTTGCGGTATTGAAGAGGTTGAAGAAGTCGGCCAGAAGCTCGACGCGGTAGCGCTCGTTGAACCTGAAAATCTTGTTGACGCGGAAATCGGTCTGGAAGAAGCCGGGCTGGCGGGCCGGGTAGCGGGGCAGGAGGAACGACTTGCCGTTCTCCGTTACAATCGGACGGTCGTTGTTGGCAAACTGGTTGATCACCGCGTCGTTGTTGGCGTCGACGGCGTCATAAGCCGGGTACGCGTATCCCGTGTGCGCCGTCACCAGGCCGCTCAGCGCGAAGCCGCTGGGGAGACCAACCACTCCCGCCGCCTTGAACTGGTTCCGCACGTCCAGCGCATTGCGGCCGTAGTCGAGGCCGATCCGGAAGGGGTCCTGCGGCCCGAAGAAGGTGTCCGTGTCGCGCTCGCTTGAAGCGTTGTCCTTGTTGCTCGCCAGGGTGTAGTTGCCGAAGAACTGGTAACGCTTGGCAAGTCTCCTTTGAACCCCGATGCCTCGTGGTAATTGCCGCGGCTGAAGCTTGCAGTCTCATAGTTACCGAAGAAGGAAATCGTCGGATCGACCGGCGTAAACGGGACCAGGATGGCGCGGCCAAATTGGTCGTAATGGTCCACCACGACGTTGCGCGACCAAAAGGTGGTGGAGAATCCTCCTGTACGCAAGCGGCTGGAATGCACGTACACATAATTCGCCGATAAGGTCCAATCATTCCCCAGCCGGTGCTCGACTCCGGCAGTCAGGTTCGAGACGCGCGGGTTCTTGAAGTCCGGGTCCACGTAGATGACAGACGGACAGCCGATGGCGACCGCCGTGTAGCTACACAACTGGTCCACCGAGATG